>CAXTUQ010000115.1:0-9019 GCA_964247405.1 uncultured Acetobacteraceae bacterium | reverse complement strand
GTACGATTGCAGCCCTTCCGCGATCAGCAGCCGCGTGATGAGCTTCGGTCCGAATGCCGTCGGGCGCTCAAGGCCCGGCAGCGACCGGATGCTGAGCAAGCTCGTGAGCGCATGCTCGATGAACCAGTGCCCTTTTTCCGCGCCGATGACCCCGTTCGCCACCCAGTCCTTTGAACGCTCCTTGTCCTGAAATCCAAAGAAGCATCTATGGTGAAGCAAGGGGTCCAAGCGCCTGTGGAGCTGGATGTCCGTATCGAGATAAATGCCGCCATGCCGGAGGATTGCGACAAGACGGGCAATATCCGCAACCTTCGCCCATTTCCGCTTGTTATAGGCATCGCTGAGAAGGTCGATAGAGAAATCTATGTTGCTTTCGTTCCAAAGCGTAAACTCATAGTCAGGATTTGTTTGGCGCCAGCTCTCAATATAGGACCGCTGCGCCTCGGGCAGCGGGCCGCCGACCCAGACGTAATGAATGTGCTTGGGGATCATCGCCGTTTGCTTTCAGATCAAGAACTAAATGCCGGAATGGCTCCACGCACGATGGTAAGGATGCGCGCGAGATGACCCGGCAGGAACAAGCTCTCCAGCACGACGGCATAGACAACCGACCCGACCGCGACCTCGCCCGCTATGGCCCAAAGGCTGACCGGGAAAACAGACCGGGCGAGCAGGACCGCGCAGACCATCACCGCGCCGGACAGCGCGATCCGCGCAATCTTCAGCATGAGTTGCTGCACGTCCAGGCTGAAGGACTGCCGCAACGCGACCAAGGTGATGGGCACCATGGCTGCGGACAGCGCCGACCAGGCGAAGCCGACCGCGACGATGCCGAAATGGGCCGCGACCGGGAATGCCAGGCAGTAAAGCCCAAGCTGCCGAAAGGCGATCTTGGCAAACGCGTCGGGACGGCCGAGCGCCGAAAGCGCCTGCCCGGCGAATGCCCAAAGCGGCGTGGTCAGGCACGCGAAGCACATGGCTTGCAGCACCGGCACGGCATTGTGCCATTGGTCGCCGAAGATCATCGGCATCAGATCCCGCGAGACAAGTCCAAGCCCGGCGACCGCGGGAACCCAGACCGTGCTGACGATCACCACCATGTCGATGTAGGCGGCGCCGAACTTGGCACGGTTGTCGGCGATCCGGCTGAGCACCGGCATCATCACGAGCTGCAGCGGCGTCATGGTCACGATGATGACCGAACGGATCACGCGCAAGGCCAACGCATAGTACCCCACCGCCGAAACGTCGAGGCTCAGGCCGATCAGGATGCTGCCGAAATCGTCGATGCAGGACGTGATAATGCTGGCGGCCATGAAATGCTTGCTGAAATTCAGCAGGTCACGGAAAGCCGGTACGGAGAACACCCATTTGGGCCGCCAAACGCTCGCCTGCCACATGACCAGCACGATCACGACCGTTTGGACGAACGTGGAGGCGACCAAGGCCCAAACGCCCCAGCCGTTGAGCGCAAGCCCCAAGCCGACCAGGCCTCCGACCAGATAGCCGGAGATCGTCCGGATCGCGAACACCCGGAGGTCGAGGTCGCGCCGGGCCAACGCCGAATGCACGCTGACCATGGCCCGCGGGATGCAGATCAGGGAAAGGCAAGAGATGACCGGGCGGAACATCGGCTCGGAAAACAGCATCGGCCCCAACAGGGCGATCACCTGCAGCACGGCGATCATCCCCACTGCCAACAGCATGTTGGTCCAGAACACCGTCGAGACGTAGCTCTCGTCCGGCTGCTCGGCCTGGATCAGCGCGTCGCCGAAACCCTGGAACAGCAGGATGTTGACGGTGCCCACGATAGCCATGGCGAGGGCATAGGTGCCGAACTCGTCGGGCGTCAGGATGTGGGCGAAAACGACGAAGAAGACGAATGAGGAAACCTGGGCGCCCCCGGTTTCCATCGCCGCCCAAAAGGTCGCCCTCGTAGCGGATTGTCTCATGTGACCACGTCCAGACCTTGATTGCTCAATGAGCAGATGAAATGGCAGGCAGGCATTCGCCCCCTACGCAACAGTGAAGTGCGGCGGCCGCGCCGGCTTTGAACCGGGCAACAGCCGCCCCACCCGGGTCGCCCCGATGCGAACCCAACAGATTTCATTACGAAAGGCGGCGTTTCCCATCGTAGTAGCGTGTCATCTGCGGCGAGAAGACAACCGCATCCCCGCCGCTGTAGGTGCCATGCTCGCGGGGCGGCACCATCGTCAGCACCAGGCCGGCAACGTTGGCCTGGGCGGTGATCAACTGGTTGATGGCAAGCTCCACCGTCGGCAAAGGCGTCGAACCCCAGCGCGACAGCACGACGGTCGTGTCGGCATGGCGGGCCATGAGCCAGGTGTCGCCAGCGACCAGGACCGGCGGCGAGTCGATCACCACCAGGTCATACATCTGCTCAAGCCGCCGAAGGATCCCTTCCCATTCCCCGGTGGCCAGCAGTCCCATCGGGCTGGTCGCCAGCGCCCCGGCGGGAAGCACCGGGAAGCCCCAGGCGGCGTTATCGTGGATCGCTTCCTCGATGCCGATCTCGCGCCGCAGGACCTCGATGAGCGTGCGGTCGCTGCGGTCGAGGCCGGCCGCCGCGGACAACGAGCGGGAGCGCAGGTCGCCGTCAACGAGCAGAACCCTCAGGCCCCGCGCCGCCGCTGCCGCGGCCAAGGCGATCGACGTCTTGGTCTTCCCCTCCTGCGGCAGCGCCGAGGTGACCAGCAGGCTGCGCGGCATGACGCCCTTGGAAGGGGTCGTCACCCGGGCCAGGGTGAACGCGACCGCGTCCTCGAACGTACGGCTCGAAATGCGGTTCCTGCGGGATACGAGCGGGATCAACCCGATCGGCGTGACCCCTGTCGTCCGCTCGACGACGCCCATGCTCGTCAAGCCGCGGCGCCCGCTTTCCTTCACGAACGCGGCCACGGCGCCCAGGCCCAGCGACAAGATCAGCGCGGCGGGCAGCAGCACCTTCTTGTTCGGGGACGCCGCCTGCAGCGGGACGGCGGCGCGGGACAGCACCCGGGCGTTCGCAGCCTGGTAGTTGACGGCGGGATCGGTCTGCCGGGCACGGTTGATGAAGCTCGTGTAAAGCTCCCGATCCGCCGCGGCGTCGCGCTCCAAGGCTTGGCTCCGCGCGAGGTCGCCGTCCGACCGGCCGAGGCGGGCCGTCAGTTCGTCGAGCGTCTTGGTGAGCCGGTCCTCGTTGCTCTTGGTCACCGCCGCCCGGCCCTGCGCCGTCTGGCGGATGCGCTCCCGTTCCTGCGCGATGGACCGGTTGATGTCGGCCACCCGTGCCCGGAGCGCGATCCGCCGCGGATTGTCGGCGCCGTCGCGCACGTCGCTTTCCGCCGCCTGCGCCGTCGCCGTCGCAAGCTGCTCCCGCAGCCGCGGCAGCAACGAGGACCCGGTTGCGCTGGCCAGCATGTCGAGGTCGGCCAGGCCGCTGCCGCGGGTCTGGTCCAGGATCGCCTGCGCCTCCGCCGCGCGCTGCCGCGCCAGGGTCAGCTCGGTGCTGACCTGGGTGATCTGCTCCTGGGTTATCGTGCTGTCCTTGCCGCGCGCCAGGCCGCTCTTGAACCGGAACTGCTCGTAGGCTTGGGCGGACTTGGCGGCACGGTCGCGCAGCTCATTCAGGCGCTGGTCGATCCACTCATGCGCTTCCTGCGTGTTCTGCGTCTTGCTGTCGAGCAGCGTGTCCACGTAAACGCTTGCAACCGTGTTCGCGACCAGCGCCGCCATCTCCGGGCGCCGCGAGGTGAAGCCGATGCGGATGACCCGGGACACGCCCACCGGATACACAGCCAGCTTGGACCGCACGGCAGTGATGGTTGAACTCAGCTCCCGCCGCGCCGTCTCTTCCGGAGGGCGGGCCGGCTCCTGGGGACGCAGCACGGCCAGGAGCCGGTCAGCTTCCCGCGTGACAGGCTCGAAGGTGGTCGAAAGATAGCCCAACACGGGGTCGAGCGGCGACAGACGCGCCGGCTGCGGACGGGGCGCCGACGAGTTGAATTCCGGGTCCGCGACGAGGTTGAGCTTCTTCACCACGCTCTGGAGCAGCTCCTCCGAGGTGAGCAGCTCGACCTCGCTCGCCAGCGTGTCGGGGCCGAACGGCAGGTCGCGCTGGGTGTCGCCCAAGCGGACCACCTCGGCGCGGTCCCCTTGGAAGATGACGGCGCTGGTGGCCTGATACGACTTGGGAAGCGTGAAGATCACCCCTGTGGCGACCGTCATGCCAGCCAGCGTCACCCCCAGGATCAGCAGCTTGCGGCGCTTCAGGAATCCCTTGATGTCCCACGCCGGCGGGCCGCCCCCGGCAACCGGGTCGTAGAGTCGGCCGGACGAGGAACGCTGGTCCGCATTCCAATCATCCGATCCCGCGTCGATCAACACGTTCACGCTTCTGTCCTCCGCCCTGTGTGCTCGCCGCGCCGCTCAGCTTGGGCAATCGCCATGCGGAACCAAGGACGCCCGTGCGTTTGCTTGGCATTGGTGGGAACGGCCCGCATCACGGGCGGGCCTGTCGTGGCTTCCGGAGACTGGCGGCAAGGACCAGGGCACCGAAATGCGGGTAGTCGATGAGGTAGCGGCGCCATAGGCGGCCCGGCTCCCGCCGCAGCCGGTAGGCCCAGCGCAGGTTGGCCGCATCGATCCAGCGCGGGTAATAGGCGATCCCGTCGATGAGCTGATCGAGGTAGCCCCCACAGGTGAAGCCCCACCCACGCCAACCCTGGTGCTTGAGCTCCAGCAGGAACGCCTCCTGCCGGACACTTCCCATGCCGCAGATCACGATGTCCGGCCGAAGCTCGGCGACGGAGGCGGCCTTGGCTGCCATGTCGCCGTAGCCGTCATAGGCGGCGGTGATCTGGATGCCCGGGAAATGCGCCGCGATCTGCGCGCGCGCCTGCTCCGCCACCTTTGGAGCGCCGCCGACGAGCACGATCTGCAAGCCGCGGAACCGCGCGCGGGCGAACAGGGCCGGGGCGAGCGACGTGGTGTCGAAGCTGACCCGCTTGGCTTTCAGCCCGTGCAGCCACTGCATCGCCATGCACAGCCCGATGCCGTCCGGCAGCACGACGTCGAACTCGCGAAGGGACCGCCGGAACGACGCGGAACGGCGCGCCAGCGGCGCGGCACCGGGGTTTGCGAACGTCACGAGCACCACGTCCTTCGCCATGCCCTCGACGAAGTCCAGCACGGCCTCGGCCGCCCGGCCCGTGTCGGCGGTGAGCAGCGCATGTACTGGCAAGCCAACCGTCTCGGTCTTCTGCAGGTCCCAGTCGCGTCCAGCCGTGGCCAGCCGGGCGGTTCCCGCATGGGGCGCCAAAGCCGCCGAAGTTGTCACCATTTCTATCAGTTTTCCATTCTGCTTTCGAACCGAGAACCTATCGGGAGGCACCCGGCCCGTCGTGGATCAGAAGAAGGGTGTCGAACCAATGAGGAGAACTAGATCGAAAGACCTGCCTACCGAGTCGGCTCGACAGGCCCGTGCGACGGCGGGGCTGCTTTCCAAGCCCGGCCCGATGCAGCGTTCCAGCAAGAATAAAAGAATAAAGGTTAGGCACGCTATGAAAATAGATGTCATAACGGCTGTTAAACGGCATGGCGTGCGGCCAAGCCATCGGGCCACGCCGCGAGCGGGCCACGCCAGGACCGGCGAGGCGGGACGCCATCGGCCACGGTCGGCGGCCGGCATCGGTCGATGCGCAAGCGCCCGTGCCGGAAACGGCGCGTCCTGGCCGCACGCCGGGCCAACCAGCGCTTGCTTGAGGCGGCGCGCAAACAGGCTCCGGCCGGGTCGCCCGGCCCGCGCGTCGCAGGGCGGCGGCGTCACCTGCCGCTTGGAGGCATCGCTCCGCCCGGCGCTGGACGCTGCGCGGCATCTTCAAACGTTCGGCTTCCGCACGGTTGTCCACGCCGGAACTTAGCCCGTCCGTAAGGGGCGGCGGCGTCGAGTTTTGTCATGAAGCTCCGAGCAATGCAGCGGGGCGGCAGGGTTCCAACCCACTGCCGCCCTCGCGCTCAGAACAACGCGTGAGGCCCCGCTACTTCCCGTAGCCGGCCTGGCGCATCGACCGTGCCGTGGACGTTTGCGCGGTGGACAACGCCTGCTCAACCGTGCTGGACCCAGCGAGCACCGCCGCCACCGTTTGGCCGACCTGGGTGCCGATGGCCTGGAACTCCGGGATGCCCACGAACTGCGCGCCGGTGTAGGGCCGCGGGGTCTTCGTCTGGCCGGTGGGGTTCGAGTTGTCGATGGCCGCCACCACGAAGTCGGCGAACGGCGCCACTGCCTTGTACTCCGGCGTGTTGGTGGACGCCCGGGTGCCCGGCGGGGCATTTACCCAGCCATCGGTCTTCGCGACAAGCTGGGCGTATTCCTTGGAGGTGGCCCAGGTGATGAACTGCCGCGCCGCGTCCGCCTGCTTGGAGGACGCGGGGATGGCGAGGTTCCACGACCACAGCCAGGTCGGGCCGCCCTTGAAGCTGCCGGTCGGCAGCGCCGCGAAGCCGACCTGGTCGGCGACCTGCGACTGCTTCTTGTCATACACCGTGCCCGCGGCGCTGGTGGCGTCGATCCAGATGCCGCAATGGCCCGAGGAGAACAGCGCGAGGTTCTCGTTGAAGCCGTTGGACGACACGCCGGGCGGGCCGTCGGCCTTGAGGATGTCGGCGTAGTAGGTCAGCGCCGCCTTCCACTCCGGCGTGTTGATCGTGGTGTCCCACTTCATGTCGAACCACTGGCCGCCGTTGGCGGTCACAAGCGTCGCGAAGTAGGCCATGTTCTCGCCCCAGCCCGGCTTGCCGCGCAGGCAGATGCCGTAGATCTGGTTCGGCCGGTCGGTGATCTTGTCGGCGAACTGCCGGATCTGCTCGTAGGTCGGCGTGTCCGGCATGGTCAGCCCGGCCTTCTTGAACAGGTCGGTCCGATACAGCGTCATCACGCTCTCGGCATAGAACGGCAGCGCATAAAGGTGGCCGTCGTAGCTGATGCCGTCGCGCACCGGCTTCAGGATGTCGTCCACGTCGAAGGAGGCCGGCAGGTTGTCGAACGGCACCAGCCACTTCTGCTTCGCCCAGATCGGCACCTCGTAGTTGCCGATGGTCAGGATGTCGAACTGGCCGCCCTTGGTCGCGATGTCCGTGGTGACGCGCTGGCGCAGCGTGTTCTCTTCCAGCACCACCCAGCGCAGGTGGATGTCCGGGTGCTGCCGCTCGAATTCCGGCGACAGCTTCTGCATCTCGATCATCTGGACGTTGTTGACCGTCGCGATCGTGAGCGTCGCGTCCGCAAGCGCCAGCGTCGGCAGGCCGCCCGCGGCCAGGATCGTCGCGGTGGCAAGAGCTTTGCGCAGCATAGTGTCATCCCCCCTCATTGTTCGGGCTTGTTGCGTATCATCGTTCCTCGAAAAGGGGAACAAGTCAGCTCATCCAGTTGCCGCCGTCGATGTTGTAGGTTTGGGCGACGATGTAGGCGGCGTCCGGGCCGGCCAGGAAAACGGCGAGGCCCGCGATCTCGTCCGGGCGCGCCATCCGGCCGAACGGCACGGCGGCGCCGACCGCGCGCTTCTTCTCGCCGGGCTGCAGGCCCTCGTAGCGCGCGAACCGCGCGTCCACGTCGTCCCAATGCTCGTTATCGACCACGCCCGGCGCGATGGCGTTCACGTTGATGCCGTGCTTGATGAGATCCAGCCCGGCGCTCTGGGTGAGCGAGATCACCGCCGCCTTGGACGAGCAGTACACCGCCACCAGCGCCTCCCCGCGCCGGCCCGCCTGGGACGCGAAGTTGATGATCCGGCCCCCGCCGCCTTGCGCGATCATCTGCCGCGCCCCGGCCTGCAAGGTGAACAGCAGCCCCTCGACGTTCACGGCATACACCCGGCGGTAGCTTTCCCGGGTGATCTCGACGATGGGCGCCAGGTCGAAAAGGCCGGCGTTGTTCACCAGGATGTCGAGCCGCCCGCATTGGGCGGCCACCGCCGCGATCATCGCGTCGATGGACTCCTGCCGGGTCACGTCGAGGGGGAGCGCCAGCGCGCCCTGGCCGATTGCCGCCGCCGCGTCCCGGGCCGCACCCTCGTTCAAGTCGGCGATCACGACACGCGCGCCCTCGGTCGCGTAGCGTTGCGCGATGGCGCGGCCGATGCCGCGGGCGGCGCCGGTGATGACGGCCACCTTGCCCTCCAGTGTCTTGGCGTCTGACAAGATTGATCTCCCTTATGGTGCTTCGGCGCCGCGGCACGCTCTGGAATAGGCGCGCAGGACATCGCGCACCGCCTCAATCAGCAAGACCCGGGCATCCGGCGGCAGCACCCCGGCCATCACGCGCCCATGCAGCCGCGGCAGGTGCTGGCTGATCAGGGTTTCGGGGATGCGGACGCCCTGCAGCACGGCCAGCAGCCCGTCCACCGCTTCGCGCGCCTGGGGCATCGGCCAGTAGTAGCGGATGCGGTCGCTGTAGCTGTAATGGCGAAGCCGGCGCTGCTCGTCCGGCGTGCCGGGGTAGTGGCCCTGCCAGTCCCGCGGCTGCGCCAGCATCAGCCGCTCCATGGCGGCCGGAACCGACGCCGTGCCGGGCCGCAGCACGGCCGCGATCGCGTCAAGCCCGTACAGCGCCTCCCGCAGCGCGAAGGTGAGGCCGGGTCCGACCTTGAGGATGCGGAAGCCGTCCTGCACCAGGCGGCGCAGCGCCGCTTCCGGCTGGTAGTCGGTCGAATGCGCCTCGAACACCAGGCCAGGCATCCGGTCCAGGGTCGCCGCCAGGGCGCGGGCCGGCTCGGGCGCATAGACCGCCACGTCCTCATGCCCGAACTCGACGCCGGGCTGCACAACGAGCGCGACCACGCGCGGCCAGGCCGTGCCCGCCGCGTCGCGGAACGCCGCTTGGTGGACGGCGTGCGTGGCGAGCGCGGCATCCGGCCGGGTCGGCTCCAGGTGGTCGAGCGCACCGAGGGCGCCTCCGGGCGTCGGGACCTCCGTGCCGATGACATAGACCGGGGGGGCTGGGGCGGCGGCCTCTGCCCGG
>CAXTUQ010000114.1:7393-12357 GCA_964247405.1 uncultured Acetobacteraceae bacterium | reverse complement strand
GCGTCGCCCTGCCAGGCGTCCTCCGACAGGCTCAGCACCAGGGTGTCCGTCGCCGAAAGCGGGGCGGTGGTCACAGGGGCCGGGGAGGACGTCGAACTGGCGGCGCTGCCTGAGTTGGCGCCGAAGTACTTGGCCCACGCGGCGGCTTCAAGCGGCTTGTTCGCGCCGGGGGAGAAGTCCCAGTTGCCGTCGCTCATCTGCCGGTCCCAGATATCGACGTGGTCGATCTTGACGCCTTGCGACTGCGCCTTGTCCAGCTCTGAGGCAAGCCATTGCGGGAAGGCCGGGTCATCATTGGGGCCGGGCGTCCCATCCTTGCCGCCTGCTCCAGCCTCCGAGATCGCCAGCGCCTTGCCGTGCGCCTTGGCGAAGGCGATAGCATCCTCCATGCCGAAACCGCTGCCGGTGCCGGTGGGGTTCCACTGGTTGGCGTCCGGGTAGGACCAGTAATGCGCCCGGTTCACCGGGTCCGCCGCCCACTCCGCCGCGCTGGCATTGTAGGAGCCGTCGTTCTTGTCCCAGTTGTAGAGGCCATTGGGATACAGCGGGCTGTAGGTGTCGAGGGACACGATATCGACGTAGGAATCGCCCGGGTAGGCGTTGACGGTTGGCTGGTTGGTCCAGCCTTGGCTGTTCGGGTTCCACTCGATCTTGGCCGTCGCGCCATCGGCGCTGGCCTCGCCGCGCATCAAGGTCGAGAGGTGCTGGAACGCCTTCACCCAATCGGCCTGCGTGGCGGCGTCGTCGCCCATATACCAGGGCATGAAGTTGCCGTTCATCTCGTAGCCAAGCCGCAGGGTCATCGTCTTGAAGCCCGCACTCACCCAGGAGTCGACGACGCCTTTGTAATCGTTGTCATAGGTCCCGTTGATGATGCCCTTGAAGAAGTCGTCGTTGGTGGACCCGGCGGCGTTGCCGGCCCAGTGATTGTTGTCCGACATCGGAATGCCGATGTCCGGCGTGACCGAGGTCTTCACCACCGGCGATTGGGTCCACGACCAGGCAGTCCAGCTTGCGTTTGCGGCCCAATTGCTCGGGTCCTGCGAGAAATCGACGAACGCGTTCATGGTGGCCGGCTTGGCGCCGCCCATCGTGGTGACGAAGCTGTTGAACTGCTTTTCGAAGTCGGCCTCCGCCGCGGCATCATTGCCGTTCGGGTTGCCGAAGTACCCGCCGACGACGTATTTGGAGGACATGGACCTGATGCTCACTTTTCCGTGATGACCAGGCAACTCTCCTATTTCCGGGGGTTTTTTTCAATCACAATCTTGTGTGTTCAACAAATTCCAAGTTACCAAAACATTAATGCACGAAGCATGACAGACAACCCTGAAAGGTGATGAGCCGTAATTTGATCTTAACGAGCGAATACTGCGCTAAGTTCTGCTTGACTGCCCAGACTAACCGTCGCCTGATGCGCGCAGCCAGGCCCGGCGGAACCAGCCGCCTCGACACCGCCGCCTATTCGTGGGAGCCACGGCGCACCCGGCGGCGGCGTGCCCGCGCGACGCGGCGGACAACAGGGACCGGCCGCCCGGTCCAGCCCCAGGGTGCCTATGGAAGACACTGCGCCGATGCCGAATGCGGCCCCGTTCATCGCCCGCCACGACGACGTGCTGGCCCGTTTCCTCGTCGCGGCGCGAGACGCCGAAATCGTCTCCTTCGACGTGTTCGACACGCTCCTCGTCCGCTTCTTCGGCGACCCTGCCGACCTGTTCAAAGCCTTGGCCGAGCGCGTCGCCCCGGCGTCCGCGGCGGCCTTTGCGCGCGAGCGGGTCGCGGCCGAGCAGCGCGCGCGCGCAATTGCCGCGGCCCGGGGCGAACGGGAAGTGACGCTCGCCGGCATCTACCGCGAACTCAAGCAGGCCTGGTCTGCGCACGGCCCCGCCCACGCCTTGGATCTCGATCAGGTGGTCCAGGAGGAGATGGATCTCGAGCTTCGCTGCGCGCGCGCGGACCCCCAGGTGGCGGCCGCGTTCAAGGCGCTGGTCGCCGAGGGCCGGCCCGTCGTGCTCGTGTCTGACATGTATCTCCCGGCCGAATGCGTCAAGCGGATGCTGGCGCGCTGCGGGATCGCCGGGTTCGAACGGCTTTACCTGTCAAGCGAGGCCATGGTGGCCAAGGCGGACGGCAGCGTGTGGCCCACCCTGCGCGCGGCAATCGGCCTCGCCCCGGACGCGCGGGTCGTGCACCTCGGCGACAATGCGCAGAGCGACGGCGAAACGGCGCGCGGCTTCGGCGTGGTCCCCTTCCTGTTGACCCCGCCCCATGAGCGTCGCGTTTCGTCCCGCCTCACGCAGCGCGGCCATTGGCTCGCCGACAGCTTCGCGTCCCTGCTGCGCCAGGAGCTGGTGGCGCGGCGCGGCGAGCCGGACCTCCATCCCTACTGGCTGGCCGTCGCCTTTCTCGTCGTGGCGCCGGCTGCCCTCGGCATGGCCGGCCACGTCCGGCGCGTCGCCCGGGCGCACGGCACGGACCGCGTCTTCTTCCTGGCGCGCGACGGTCTGATCTTCCAGGCGGCGTACGAGGCGGCCTGGCGCCCTCCCGATGCGGCGCCGTCGCGCTACGTCTGGTGTTCCCGCCGGTGCGTGAACTTCGCCAACATCCTGGCGCTGGATGAGGCGTCGCTCGACTTCCTCACGTCCGGGGCCTCCGTCTCACCCGAAGCCTACCTCCGCCGCATCGACCTCGACCCGGATGACCCGGCAGTCTCACCGGTCCTGGCCCGGTTCTTCCCCGACCCGGCGCAGCCGGTGCGGACCGCGGGCGGGCGGGCGGCGCTGCGGGCGATGTTCACGGCGCTCGCCGGGCCGATCCTGGCGCAGGCCGCGGTTGAACGGGAGGCGCTGCTTGCGCACCTCGACGGCATCGGGCTGTACGACGGACCCGGCGTCGTCGTCGATCTCGGCTGGCACGGCAGCCTGCAGCGCTCACTGATGCTGCTGGGCCAGGCGCGCAGTGGCGTGCTGCCGCAGTTGGCGGGCGCCTACCTCGGCACCTTCGAGCGCCGGGTGCGGACGGTGGCCGACGCGCCGCTCGACGCGTCCGGCTGGCTGTTCAACGGCGGGCTGCCGCGCGACAGCCTGGCGCGGTTCACCCGCTCGGTCGAGATCACCGAGCTGCTGTTCTCCGCGCCCGAACCCGGCATCCGCTGCGTCCGCCGCCAGGGCGCCGGGACGGAGCCGGTCCGCATCGTGGACCCGCAGGAAGCGGACCGGCTGCGGCTGGCGGCGATCTTCCACGATGCCGTGGCGAAATGCGCGGCGGCGCTGCGCCCGGTGCTTCTGGACGGGCATGTCGATGCGCTCGCCACCCTGACCCTGCGCGGCTTCGACGCGCTGCTCGGCGACCCGGCGCCGGAGGACATCGCGCATTTCGGAGGGATCGCCCATGCCGAGGGGTTCGGCGTCGCGCGTTACCGCCCGATCATCCCGACGGTGCCGCCGGCCGCCAAGGCGAAGGCCCGGCTCGACGCCTTGGACGCCAGTTTCTGGCGCCGGGGCTTCCTCCGGTCGCTCGCCCCCGGCGCCCGCGCGCAGTTGATCCTGCTGTCGGCCGTGCAGACCGAGGTGCGCCGGGCACGCCGCGCCGCCACGCGCCTCCGGCAGCAGCACGGCCGCGCATGAGCGAGCACCTCGACGGCGGCGAAGGCGACCCGGCGGCGCTGAAGCGCCGCTCCGTGCGCGGGGGCGCCGCGACGTTCGCCGCCCAGGGCGTGCGCTTCGTCCTGCAGTTCGGGGCGCAGGTCGTGCTCGCCCGCCTGCTCACCCCGGCGCAGTTCGGCATCGTGGCGATGGTGGCGCCGCTGGTCGGCCTCGTGCAGCTTTTCGCCGAACTCGGCCTCACCCAGGCGGTGATCCAGCGCCCGTCGCTCACCCATCGCGAACTTTCGGGGCTGTTCTGGATCAACGGGGCGGTCAGCCTGGGCCTCGCGGCGCTGCTGGTTGCGGCCTCGCCCCTGGTAGCCGCGTTCTACGGCGAACCGAAAACGATGGCGGTGACGGCCAGCCTGGCGGTCCCGCTCGTGCTGGGGGGCTTCGCGGCCCAGCAGATGGCGCTGATGAGCCGCCGCCTGCAGTTCGTCGCCCTCGCTGCGATTGATGTCGGCAGCACCACTGCCGCCGCCGCGGCCGGCATCCTGTGCGCCTGGTGCGGGCTGGGCTACTGGTCGCTGGTGGCGATGCAGGCCGCCAACAACTTGGCCAACCTCCTGGCCGCCTGGGCTGTTTCCGGCTGGTGGCCGGGCAAGCCGCGCCTGGACCGCGCCGTGGCGCCCCTGCTCCGCTTCGGCGGCCACGTGACGGGCTACAACCTCGTCAACTATCTCTCGTTCAACCTAGACAACGTGCTGATCGGCTGGGCAAGCGGGGTTGGCGCCCTCGGCCTGTATGACCGCGCGTTCCGGCTCATGCTGCCGTCGGTGATGCAGCTCACGACGCCGTTCACCCGGATCACCGTGCCCCTGCTGTCGCGGCTGCAAACGGAGCCTGACCGTTACCGGCGCAGTTTCAGCCAGGTGCTGCGCGCGCTGCTGCTCGCGACGCTGCCGGGGCTGGCATGGAGCATCGTGTTTGCCGCCCAGGTCATCACCGCCCTGCTCGGCGCGCGGTGGCAGGCGGCCGGGCCGATCCTCGCGGCGCTCGGCGCGGGCGCCTTGCTGCTGCCCGTCAACAACGCCGTCGCCTGGCTGTTCATCAGCCAGGGGCGCGCACGGGAGCAGTTGGTCTGGGGCGCGGCCGGGTCCGGCATCGTGCTCGCCTCCTTTGTTGCGGGCCTGCCATGGGGTCCGGTCGGCGTTGCCACCGCGTCCGCGGCCTTTGCCTGGGGGGTCGGCTCTCCCCTGCTGTTCTGGGCCGCGACCCGGCGCGGTCCCGTGGGGTTGCGCGACCTCCTGGACGCCATCTTCCCCGTCGCGTTGGCCACGCTGGCGGCCGGCTGCGCCCTGGCGGCGGTGCCTGGCAGCG
>CAXTUQ010000114.1:0-7383 GCA_964247405.1 uncultured Acetobacteraceae bacterium | reverse complement strand
GTTTGGCCGGCCGGGGTCGCCGGGTTGGCGGCGGCGCTCGCCGCGTCCTATGCGGCGACGGCTGCGGTGCTTGCCTGCCTTCCCGCGGGGAACCGCATGCTCCGCGACCTTTGGCGGCTTCGCAGCACCTTGCGGGCCGAGCCGATCAGTCCATAGGGGCGGTGTTGCCGAGAGCCGCGGGAATGGCGGTACCGTCCGCGCCGGCCCAAGGCCCGGGCGTGCCTGTCAGTGCCAGGCCTGCTGGGCAGCCCCCGGGGCCGGCCCCGCCGTCATCGGTGTAGGCAGCGAGCCGTGGCCGCACCTGTTGCCCGCCAAGGTGGGACAGCATCAGGGCCAGCATGAGCACACAGGCGGCGTAAAGCGCGAGCGCATCGATCCACCCATCGAACGCCAGCGCAAAGCCGGCAAGCAGGGTGCCCGACACGCTGACGGTGACAAGGGCAAATGACCAGCGCCGCCACGATGTGGCTTGCATCACGCGGTGCCCGATCCAAGCCGGCTTTCGCATTTCGAATCCATCCCGATACCAAAATAACATCGGGAACGACGAGCTGTAAAGCTCAAAACGGCTTGTTATGGCTGTTCAAGCTTAGTTTACACGAACCTCGTCCTGATGCACGAAAGCAACCGTGCCGATGAGCAGGACAGCGAATAGAATAGGCGAGAACTGGTGATACCCGCCGGTCAGCAACAACAGCACCATGAGCGGAGCGAGCAGCGTGGCCTGCCGCTTCGTACGGGTTCCCCAGGTGAGCAGGCCGAGATAAAGCATCAGGCCGAAGATCCCATATTCCATCAGCACTTTGACCGGGGTGTTGAGGTGATAGATGTAAGGGATCATCAGTTGTTCCGAAGCGCCGGGTCCGACCCCGGTCACGGACACCCAAGGCGCCGCGTTGAGCAGGTCCTGCAAGGCCAGGAAGGGCGTCACGAACCGCTCGTGCCCGCTCGTGCCCGGCAGCGTGAACTCATAGACCCGGCCTGACATCATGTCGGCGAAATCAGGCAGCGCGACGCTGAGCGCGGCGAAGGCCAGCGCGCAACCCGCCGCGAGCAGGATGGCGCCGATCAGGCCGCGCCGGCCGGCGCTGATCGCGAGCACGACGATGTATGAGCCCACCACCATCCATCCAGTGCCGGACATGGAAGACAACAGGGCCACGAAGAACAGCGCGAGAAAGGCGGCCCGCCGGAAGTAAAGCGCCTCGACGACCACCCCCACCGCCATGAACTGGGAGAACACGGACGGCTCGACGAGGAAGAACCCGTTCGACTTGTTCAGCCCGCGGTCGATCGGGATGGTGACGTTGTATTGCTCCTCAATCAGGAACTGGTCAGGCACGACGCCGACAAAGGAGAAGAAGCTGATGCCGACGAACTGCAGCACGAACTGCACGAGACCCGCGACGGCCAGCGCCGCCAAGACGAGCGACACGAGGCGAAAGAACGCGGTCTCGCTGACCGAGTGCCGGAACCGCAGCACGGCGAAGGCGGTGATGGCCAACCAATAGTATAGGGAGGTCAGGCTCATCCGCGGCGCCATCGCGAGCGGCAGGTTGATCTGGGTCGCCACCGAGAACAGGGCCACGGCGCAAAGGCCGCAGTACAGCGCCATCCTGCGGCGCTCGATGACCAGCGTGCCGCTCGCCAGCGCCCAGGCGGCCAGCCCCAGCACCAGCGGGGTCGCCACGCTGATCTTGAGGCCGCCCGCCGGGATGGCGAAGCGCTGCAGCACGAGGCAACAGAACAGCGTGCCCCAGGTGAAGGCGTTGACGCCGAGCCGCCCGCGCCAGATCGACGGCTGCAGCGACTTGACCGGGATCGCACGGCTCGGATGCGCGGCGGGAAACCCGGCGGTCTTCGTGGAAAGGGCCATGCCGGCATTATGGACTGCGCGGGGAAGCACGTCGCGCCCGGCGTGGACGGACCAGGAAAACATCGCCTGCAAAATCGCTCAATCGTGATCCATGAGGAGCGCAGGCGACCCTTGGGCATCCAGAAAACAATAGATACTTATTCGCATATGTCCTAATTGGGCTTTCAATACAAACCATAGCTGGCATTCGCTGGTGAAAGATTGAGTTGGCGAGAAACAAGCTTGCCGCTGCTGTGCCTTCGCGACCGGCCCATCGGCGTTTCAACCAAAACGTCCATGGCGCGCGTGGATTGTTCGCTTTTGCGGTATTTTGTTTCCATGTCGTGAATTCGGGGCTGGGCACCTTCGCTCCGCTCTCAACGCCGACCGGCTTCTTCCTCACCTCCGTCTCGGAGTACGGGGTGGAGTTGTTCTTCTGCATCAGCGGCTACGTGATCGCCGGAACGTTGCAGCGCGCCCGTACTCCGATCGTGTTCATCGAAGACCGCGCCGTCCGCATCTTTCCCGTGCTTTGGACATCCATCCTCGTCATCGTTGCCGTGGGCCTGGCCACCCGTACGCATGGCTTCGAGAACGAAACGTGGCGCCGGCTGCTGGTGGAGGTGCCGGTCAACCTGCTGGCGCTGCCGGGCATCCTGCCGTTCGACAACATCCATCCGGCGGCCTGGTCGCTGAGCTATGAGATGGCGTTCTACCTGTTCTGCGCCGCTTGCTGGCCGGTGCGCAGCCGCTTTGGCCCGGCAGCCTACTGGCTGATCGTCCCCGCCGCGGCCGTGCTGATCGCCTGCTACCCCCGCGGGGCATTCCTGCTCGCGGGCATGCTGGTGGCTGCAGGATGGCCGCGCAGGGGGGTGCTCCTGCGCCTGACCCGGCACCCGCTTCCGCTGATCGTGCTGTTCCTGCTGTGCTGGCGCACGATCCAATGCCTCAGCGCGCCCGACCGCATCATCAACACGACGATGATCGAGTGGGCCGGCGATTGGCGGCTGCCGCTTGCGCTGCTGGGCTTCCTGGCGGGGTCGTTGGGCTTCCGGGGGGTGGTGGCCGGGCACGGCAGGCTCGGCGTCCTTTTGCGCTCCCGCCCGCTGCACTATCTCGGGACCATCAGCTACAGCTTTTATCTCTGGCACCCCGTCGTGATGTCCGGCGTCAAGACGTTCCTTCTGCACGTCCAGGTCTTGCAGGCTTCGGGCATGTGGGCCCAGGCACTGTTTTTCATCGTCGCCCTGCCCCCGTCGCTTGCGGTGTCCCATATCAGCGAGCGGGTGCTGGAGCGGCGCTTCTCGGCTTGGGTGCGCCGCCGGCTGCATCACACGCCGCCCATGCAGCCGCCCGCCATCGACCCGACGCCGCAGCATCGCATGGAGAGCGCATGACCGACCGACCACCCCCCCTCACGCGCCGCACCCTCGCCCGCGCCACGGCGGCCCTGGCGGTGGCGTCGGCCGCGCCGGCCCAGGCGATGGCGGCTCCGGCTGCGGCCGTCCGCATCGGCACCTATGGCGGCGCCGGCTCCACGGGCGTGCCCGAGGTCGCCGTCTACGAGAAATGGCTGGGCCGTCCGCTCGACGTGGTGCTCGACTTCTTGGAAAAGGAAACCTGGGCCGGCATGGTGAACGAGGCCGGGTGGATGAGCGGTTGCTGGCGCGATGCGGGGCGCCGGAACCTGATCGTCTCGGTCCCGATGCTGGTGAGCGAGGGGCAGCCGACGTTGGCGCAAGGCGCCCGCGGCGACTACGACCAGCACTTCGCGGCGCTGGGGCGCAAGCTGGTCGAGAGTTCCTATGCGGACAGCGTGATCCGCATCGGCTGGGAGTTCAACGGCGGCTGGTACTCCTGGACGGCGCGGGGCAACCCGGCTGATTTCAAGGCATACTGGCGGCGGATCGCGCTCGCGATGCGCGGCGTGCCGGGTGCCCGCTTCCGCTTCGATTGGAGCGCCACCGTCGTCGATGGCCCCAGGGAGGACGCCTACCCCGGCGATGATGTCGTCGATATCGTCGGCCTCGACATCTACAACCAGTCCTGGCCGCTGATCGCCGACCCGGCGCAACGCTGGCAATATTTGCTGAACCACGAGGCCGGCCTCCGCTGGCACCGCGGCTTCGCCAAGACCCACGGCAAGCCGCGCTCCTTCCCGGAGTGGGGCACCGGCACGCGGCCTGACGGGCACGGGGGCGGCGATGATCCCGTGTTCGTCCGCAACATGCTCGCCTGGATGCGGGAGGGCGGGCCGGTCGATTACGCCTGCTACTGGAACTACCGCGCGCCGGACTACGACGCGAAGGTCACGGACGGCCGCCTGCCGGAAGCGGCCAAGGCGCTGCACGCCGGGCTGCAGCGGGGCGCCTGAGCCGGCATCTCCGCGATACCCCGCTACCGGGGCAGCGAGGCGTAGAGTTCGGCGGTCCGGCGCGCGATCTCCGGCCAGGTCGGAACCGAGGCTGTCAGCGCAAGGACGCGCGCCGCACAGGACGCGGCGAACCCGCGGTCCGCAATGAAGCGCGCCATGGCAGCGGAGAGTGCGCCCACGTCCTCCGGCGGGACGAGAAGCCCGTGCTCGCCGTCCTGCACCGCCTCAATGAAGCCGCCGAGGCGCGCGGCCAGGATCGGGCGGCCGAAGGTGATGGCCAGGCTCAGCACGCCGCTCGCCTCGATCTCGCGGTAGGGAAAGGCGGCGATGACGCCGGGCGCGAAGATAGCGCCCACCTCCGCGTCATCCACGAAGCGCGGTTCGATGGCGACCCGGTCCCCGACGCCCCGCTGCCGGGCCAGGTCGTGCAGCGGCGCGAGGTCCATGTAGGGCTTGCCGACGATCCGCAGCCGCGCCTGCGCGCGCAGCGCCGGGTCGAGCCGCGCGAAGGCTTCGATCAGCAGGTCGGCGCCCTTGTAGGGCTTGATCTTGCCAAACAGCAGGAAAGTGATCTCCCCCTGCATGGCGTCGGCGCCGGCCTGCGCCGATGCGCGCCCGAGCAGCCCATGCGGCAGCACCGAAACCCGGTCCCTGCCCTCCCCATGGGCCAGCAACCGGGCGCGGCCCTGCTCGGTGTGCACGATCAAGCGGTCGAAGTCCGCGAACGCCGCGTGGGCGCCCACCCGCTGCAGGCCGCCGGTGGGGTTGCCGTTGAACGGGTTGGTGTCGTGCACCGTCAGCACCAACGGGGCGATGGCGCGCAGCCGCCGGAGGAAGCGCCGGTCCACGACGGGGAGCGGCAGCCATTGGAAATGGATCACGTCCGGCCGCTCCCGCCGCAGCCGCCGCACCAGCGCCTGCATCGACCAGGCGTGGTCGAAGCCCTTGATGCCTAGCAGCAGCGCCCGGGGCAGGCGCGCGAGGGCCGGGGCGCCGGCGACCCGGTAGAAGCTCGCGCGTAGCGGCGCCCCGTCGGTCGCATTGTCGTCCGGGCCGGGCGCGCGCCCGTGCAGCACCACCTGATGCCCCTCCGCCTGCAGCCCGGCCGCAAGCGCCGCGTCGTAGGGCAAGGTGAACAGCGACGGGTCGATCAGCGCCACCCGCAGAGTCCGGCTCATTGTCCGGCTCATTGAGCCAAAACCTTGTCGGGCACCGCGTCCGCCCGCACCGGGTCGCCGCCTGGCAGCCCGCTCATCGGGTAGCCGAGCTGCCGGGCGAGCTGCGGCAGGACCTCGGGATCGCGCTCGTGATCAAACTTGCGCGAGAACAGGGCGGGGCTGGACAGCAGCCGGGGCAGGTCGTCCCGGGTCATCACCTTGGGTCCAGGAAAGACGATCTCCCGCCCGTAATGCGGCGCCACCTTGTCTCGCCACGGGCCGTTGCGGACCAGCGTCTGGATGATGAGCTCGTCGGACAGCAGGAGGCAGCTGAGGTAACGCTTGATGGGCTTAGCGATCGGCGCGCGCTGCTGCCATTCGCAGAAGGCCCGCGGCAGGATCGACCATTGCGAGCCTTTGTAAGCCAGCTCGAAGCCGGACGGCGGACGGCGCGGCCCCTTGAACTTCACGGCGCGGTGCGGCAGTTCGATCATCGGATGCCAGCGCAGGTGCCAGTCATCGTCCGGCAAGGTCGAAAGGTGCCGCAGTTCCACAAAGACTTGATCCGGATCGGCGGCAAGCGCCCGCCGGATCTGCTCGATCGGCTTGATTGGATAGCACTGCCCACTCAAATTGACAAAATGCGACCATTTGGCAGAAGCCTGCAACGCAATGGCGATGGCATCAAGCTGGATGCGCGCGAGGCTCCACCCGCCCCAGTTGGTGAAGCGGGGCCGCATGAGGATCACGTTCGGATGCTCGGCCGCCAGCGCCTTGGCCATCTGCCAGACGCCGCGCCGTTCCGGCTTGAGGCCCAGCATCGACTTGCGGTCGATGTGCAGGATGATCGTGTCGCGATGCGGGCCGCCGGGCCGCGCCAACGCCTCGACGAGCCAGCGCAACTGCTGGGGCCGATGGTGGGCCAGTATGAAATACGCTATCCCGGTATGCATGGCCGCTAGATGGCATCGGCGCAACCCGGCCAAAAGTCACAACCGCTTCAAACCCGCCCCGGCGGTCTGCACCTTCCGGCACGTTGCGGCGTTGCATCACCCGTAAGCTTGGCCGGCCGGCCCCTGCCGGCCCGCAGGACCCGCCGGCGTTTGCCGGCCCGCAGGAAAGGACGTTAGGCATGTCGGAGGTTGCTCTCCTCGACGAGCGGTTTGAGAAGACGCCCCCACCGGCCGATGAGTCGGCCGTCTCCCCGGCGCAACTCCTGGCGACCCTTCGCCGCAACTGGCCCTTGATCCTGTTCTTCGGCCTGCTGTTCGGCGCGGCCGGGTATGCCTACACTGTCACCTCGGTGCCCAAGCAGTTCACGACGGCGGGGACCTTGTCCATCGACATGGAACGCTTCGCCGTTCCCGCGCTGCAAGGGGCGCTCAGCGGCGACGGGTTGGCCGACCCGATGCCGCAGGTTCGCAGCGAGGTGCAGATCCTGACGTCGCGCTCCTTGCTGCAGGAGGTCGCGGACGAGTTGCACCTGATCGACGACCCGGAGTTCAACGCCGCGCTGCGCCCGATGCCCTGGGGCGAGACGGTGAAACGCTCCATCGCGGGCGCGCTGCCGGAAGCTGTGGCCCGGCCACTGGCCGACGCAGGCCTGCTGCCCGACGTTTCCAAGCCTATCGAGCCGCCGCCCGAAGCGGTGGTGAAGGATGGAGTCATCGGCAGCATCGCGCAGCATCTCAGCATCATCAACGACAACCGAAGCCTGATCGTGCTGGTGCAGTTCACCTCGAAGGACCCGAACACCGCCGCCGCCGTGGTGAACAGCGTCATCAAGAACTACACGACGGACAAGGCGCAGGGCCGCATCTCCGCCAACAGCGACGCCAACTCCGAGCTGTCGCGGCGGGTGGTGGAGGCGCGCAAGGAGATCGGCGACCTTGAAGCCAAGATCGCCGCCACGCGGGAAAAGTACAACCTCTTGTATTCCTGGGTCGGCAGCGTCAGCCAGCAGCAGCTTGAAGACCTGTCCAGCGCCCTGACCCATG
>CAXTUQ010000113.1:0-12469 GCA_964247405.1 uncultured Acetobacteraceae bacterium | reverse complement strand
AAACGTGCCCGCGGACGCCGTGCTGCGCGCGGCGCGCGGGGCGGAGCGCGCGTTGATCGCTGCTGTCCACGTGTTCGACGTGTATGAGGGCGACAAGGTGCCGCCGGGCCAGAAGTCGGTGGGGATCGAGGTGGTGTTCCAGCCCCGCGAGCGCACGCTGACGGACGCGGAGATCGAGGCCGCGGGTGGGCGCGTGGTCGCCGCCGTGGCCAAGGCGACGGGCGGCGCGCTGCGGTAGGAAGGCGCTGACTTTTCGGGAAAAACCCACTACATCGGGGGAATGACCGACACCCCGCTCAGCCTGATCCGCAACTTCGCCATCATCGCCCACATCGACCACGGCAAATCGACGCTGGCCGACCGGCTGATCCAGGCGTGCGGCGGGCTGACCGACCGGGAGATGTCGGCCCAAGTGCTCGACAGCATGGAGCTGGAGAAGGAGCGCGGCATCACCATCAAGGCGCAGACGGTGCGCCTGGCCTACAAGGCCCATGACGGGCTGACGTATGAGCTGAACCTGATGGACACGCCGGGCCATGTGGACTTCGCCTACGAGGTCAGCCGAAGCCTGGCGGCGTGCGAGGGGTCCTTGCTCGTCGTGGACGCGAGCCAGGGGGTCGAGGCGCAGACGCTGGCCAACGTGTACCAGGCCATCGACGCGGGCCACGAGATCGTGCCGGTGCTGAACAAGATCGACCTGCCGGCCGCCGAGCCTGACCGGGCAAAGCAGCAGATCGAGGACGTGATCGGCCTGCCCGCCGACGACGCGGTGATGATCAGCGCCAAGACCGGGCTGAACATCGAGGGCGTGCTGGAGGCCCTCGTGACCCGGCTGCCGCCCCCCAAGGGCGACGCCGCCGCGCCGCTCAAGGCGCTGCTGGTGGACAGTTGGTATGACCAGTATCTCGGCGTGGTGATCCTGGTGCGGATCAAGGACGGGCGGCTGAAGCGCGGCCAGAAGATCCGCATGATGTCGAACGGCGCCGTGCACAGCGTGGAGCAGGTCGGCGTGTTCACGCCCAAGATGGTGCCCACCGGCGACCTCGGCCCCGGCGAGATGGGGTTCATCACCGCGTCCATCAAAACCGTGGCCGACTGCAACATCGGCGACACCATCACCGACGACCGCGTGCCGGCGGCGACGGCGCTGGCCGGGTTCAAGCCCAGCGTCCCCGTGGTGTGGTGCGGCCTGTTCCCGGTCGATGCCGACGACTTCGAGCACCTGCGCGACAGCCTGGGCAAGCTCAGGCTGAACGACGCGAGCTTCCACTACGAGGCGGAGACCTCGGCGGCCCTCGGGTTCGGCTACCGCTGCGGGTTCCTGGGCCTGCTGCACCTGGAGATCATCCAGGAACGGCTGAGCCGCGAGTTCAACCTGGACCTGATCGCCACGGCGCCGAGCGTCGTGTACCGCATCCATACCACCAAGGGGGCGGTGGAAGAACTGCACAACCCGGCCGACATGCCGGAGCCGATGAAGATCGACCATATCGAGGAGCCGTGGATACGCGCCACCATCATGGTGCCGGACGACTATCTCGGCAGCGTGCTGACGCTGTGCAACGAGCGGCGCGGGCAACAGGCGGACCTCACCTATGTCGGCAACCGCGCCATGGCGGTGTACCGCTTGCCGTTGAACGAGGTGGTGTTCGATTTCTACGACCGGCTGAAATCAGTCACGCGGGGCTACGCCAGCTTCGACTACGCCATGGACGGCTACGAGGAAAGCGACTTGGTGCGGATCAGCATCCTGGTCAACCAGGACCCGGTCGATGCCTTGTCCTTCATCGCGCACCGCAGCGCCGCCGAGAACCGCGGCCGCAGCATCTGCGCCAAGCTGAAGGACCTGATCCCCAAGCAGCTTTTCAAGATCGCGATCCAGGCGGCCATCGGCGGCAAGGTGATTGCGCGCGAAACCATCAGCGCGCTCAGCAAGGACGTGACGGCCAAGTGCTACGGCGGCGACATCAGCCGCAAGCGCAAGCTGCTGGACAAGCAGAAGGAAGGCAAGAAGCGCATGCGCCAGTTCGGCAAGGTGGAGATTCCGCAATCCGCCTTCCTGGCGGCGTTGAAGATGGATGCGTGACCAGGGATGCGTGACTGGGGCGGCACCGGTTTGCATCGCCGCCCGGCGCTGCTATTGATGCGCCCGCGCTGGAGAGATGGCCGAGCGGCTTAAGGCGCACGCTTGGAAAGCGTGTGTGCGTGCAAGCGTACCGTGGGTTCGAATCCCACTCTCTCCGCCAATAGTGACCCTAACGTGTTGTCTTCGTTGGCATTTTCGGTATGGCCCGAAGCAGGTAGGCGTTCCGGTATACATTGTGGATCGCGCCGGCTACCCCTTCAGCGGGGAATAATTCGCCTGATGCAGCGGCCCGGGCGGTTTCTTCATCACGACGTAACCGCATCGGTCGAGGTGCGCAATCAGATGATCGGCGGCGATCTGCGCCATGTATCCGTCTGCCCCGCCCCAACGCTTGCGGCCGTTGTATTGCAGTGCATGTGCCAGGTCGTCCCGACTTGCCGGTGTCAGCTTGGGTTCGTCGCTCATTGGGCGGACGCTAAGATAACGTTACGAACGAATCAAGAACAGAATTGTAGCCCGGCCGGACTCCACCCGAATCGGGGCGGTGCGGTAGAGGGGCGCCGGAAAGGAAAATACATGACGACAGTTGCGGAAAGTGCGCTGACGCGCGAAGGACTCATTTGGCGCATCGTGGAATGCGTTTCTAAAGCGGAGGGCAAGGACTTCACCAGGGCGGGAAATGAGAGGCAGGCTGATCGCGACTACATGTTGAGCCTTGTACTGGAGACTACCCACGCGGTTGACGGTAAGCGATCACTTCGGTAGCGGCCCCGTCGAGCTACGGGGCTACCGAGCCAGGCATCGGCGGCGTAGGCTCCGGGGCCGGTGGCGGGCCACTCCAGCCCTCGACTTGGCGGACGTCCGCTGGGGACAGCACGCCGCTGGCTATGACGATCTGCTAGTACGTCCACCTTTCAGTGTCCGAGCCGCGCAAGATGGAATTCATATCAAGTTCCAAGCTATACCCGCTGTCCGGGGCAAACAGCGCGTGCGCTATGGCCGTCTCGATCCGCAACGCCCAAGCCGACAAGCAGAATTGCGCGAAGAACCGGCCGGAGGTTTCGCTGTCGTCATCGTGGAGTGATCGTTGATCCCGGCCATGACAGCCGGAACCTGAAATATCCGTGCGATTTCCTCCGCCGAATAGCGCCGTGATTCGAGATTTTCGCTGTTCTCCAGTGTGACGTTCAAGGGCACGTATGTTGACGCCGTGTCCATGAACAGCACACGGCGGTTGCCCGTGTGCTCGCCGTTGAACTGCGCTTCGGCCCGGCGGAACCCATCCACGCTCACGCTGTGCGGCAGGGTCACGATCCCGGAGGGCGTAGCCCCGTGCTCGAACACTTGGACGGCGAAGTTCTGCGCGCCCAGCGCGGCCCGCACGACGTCCGGCGCCTTGGCGAGCCGCGGCGTGCCCACCAGCGGGTTTCCCGTGCTGCGCTCCCGGACATTGATCACGTCGGCCGCCAGTAGCCGATTGATGCCGCCTTGGCCGTTCGGGACGTCATAGACCAGATCGCCGGTCGCGGTCAGCAGGACGTTCGCGCCCTGCCACGGGTTCGGGTTCAACGACACGGGGGCGCCGGAGGCGTCGGATGCGATGTAGAGCAGCCCGTTGCCCCATATCAGCGTTTCCGCCGTGAGCCATTGGACCAGATCGGGGTAGGTGATGTGCGGGTGCGGCCTGCGGAGCAAGGCGGCATACGGCCCGGCCGTCACCTCCGTTTTGCCGGCGGCGTCCATCCGGTACACACGCGGCGGGAGGCTGGCGATCCCGCTGCTGATCGCGGATATGCACGCTTGGGCCGTTGCTACCGCCTCGACGTGCCAGGTGCGCCCGGGCTGTGCCCGTCGCCATACCCGGCGCCGTAGCCCATCCCCGTGCCGGCGAACGGGGAACCGCCGTCGATCAGGTTGTAGAGCGGTTGCGGGTTCATCGGTTCGCTACGGGTTTCGCGGCGGCCGAACAGGCGGAACAGGACGCTCATAGCGAGAGAATCAGGGCGCGGCGGACCCGGGCCGTATCTACGCTGGCGGCGCGGAACCTGGCTTGCACCGAAGTTGCGCCGTAGGCAGGGAAGGCTTGATCAAGGACAGCTCTACCAGGTCCACGGCCAAGAGGTGCCGCGTCGTGGTGGTGGGCCACACGTCCCCGCCCTTGGCGACGCGAAAGCCTATCGAGACGCCGCCAAGCAACCCGGCCTCCGCCATCGCCACGGCGTCCCGACCAAGCTGGGTGTCGGGCGCGTCAAGCTCAAACGAAAGCCCCTGATCCGTCTCTGTGAGCCGTAGCGTGCCGTTCGAGGTGCGGGCCAGCAGCTTGTCCGGCTGGTGGTCCATAAGCGCCAGCACGTCTTTGCCGGACGCCAAGCTGGCACGCATCGCCCCGGGCTTGAGCGTCTCGACAAAAGAGCCGATGGACGCCGGGCTGTTGTACGGCGCTGCCACGCCGTGCAGCTTGCGGTCGGCGGCGCGCAGCTCCGTAACCGCGCCGCTCTGCCTGGATTACGGCGTGATGCCGGACAGCCGCGCCACGGCGGCCGGACGGGCAACCAGGACGTCGGCTCGCAACCACGAGACAAAGCCGACTTGGCCGTTTTCCGCATAGCGTTCGTTCAGGACGGACACTTGCAGGCTGGTCCGCATCCCGACATAGACCGTCGAGAAGTCGCCCAGGATGATGCTCGACGCCGTGCTGGCCGTACCCTGCGTTTCCGCCACGCTGCATGAGGTGGTGGTGAGCATCGGGACGTTTGCCAAGCGGGCCGGCGCACGGAGTGGCTGACCCATGGTATCGGTCAGGCCGTAGATCGCGCGGGCCGTGCGGGGCGCCATCACCATGGCGGACACGGTGCCGGCGTTGGCGCTCTCCAGAGCCGCCACGGCATCGAGCAGCGGCGCATAGCTCATGAACTTGGCGCCGTTGGTGCCCATGCTGACGGTCTGGATGCCCGGCGTGTTGGCGATCCCCTGCGGGACCGGCGCAACGCCCGTGCCGAACAGAATCGCGCGATCCAGGGCAAGCGCCGCGGACTTGGCGAAGATGCTGCGTAGCGTGGCGTCCACGTTCTGCCCGTCCTCAAGCAGCTCCCGGCTGACCTGCGTAATCAGGGCGTAGGACCGCGCCGTGAGCGTCACCTGGTCCATTGCGGGCTGGTCCATGGCGATAGGCTGGTTTTCGTTCCGCCACGCGCCGGTGGGGTCCGCGACTTGCCGGGCAAAGCGCAGCGTGGCGCTGTCCATCGGCACCGTCATGGCGCCGGCCTGGAAACACACACTGGTTGACCTGAGAAGGTCGATAATCCCGGCCGCCAGCGGCGTTGGAACCATCGCGCCGCCCGTGCCGATGGACGACTCGCCCAGCGCGCGGCGTTCATCGGCAGTCTGCGGGCCAAGCACCAGGCTGCGAAGGAAACCGCCAAATGAAACGCCGGCGCCGCGCTGATCGGCCGGCGTGAACGCGGCCAGGCGGTGCCGGGCCTCCAGGACGGGCACGCGGGCACCGTCCTGGCTAACCAGCGTGCCACCGTCGAACCCGTCCGGCGCGGCCTGATCGCGGCCATGGATGCGTACCCGCGTCTCGACCGTGCCGCCGCCGGCGGGCTGGCCGGACGCATGGCGTGCGGCGTCGTCAATCGCGGCCTGGCGCGTTTCCCGGACCGTGAGGGCCACGGCCTCCGCCTCAAGCTGGACGAACCGCTGTTCGGCGTCCGCCGGCAACGCGCCGTCCGGATTGGCGTCCAGAATGGTTTGCAGTTCGGTGCGAATCTCGGCCTTGCGAGCCAGGATATGACGGATGCTCAAGGGGTAATCTCCGGTGTGAGGGCCGGAGGTGTCCCGGCGTTACGTAAAGGGATGGGGGCGCCCGCCGCGGCTCCCGCCCGGCCCCCGGTAGAACGGCCATGCGTGTCGGCCGCGGTGCGCTGTGTGGCGTCCAGGCGGGCAATCACGTCGTCCGCAATGAAGCCGATATCGAGGCTCAGAACCGCGTCTGCCGGCACGGGCGCCATGCCCCGCGGTGCGGTGTAGATGTTCAGGCCGTCCGACCCGGGCACGACATGGACCGTCAGGCCGTCGAGGCGTTCTGTGAGGAATGACGCGGGCAGCTCGATACCGCACATCACCAGCGCCAGCAGCCGGTTATCGACGGCTTCCAGCACTTCGACCGCGGCGGGGAGCGAGACGCCGAACGCCAACAGCCGGCCGACGATGGCGAGCCGCACACAGTCGAGGGCGTTATAGCGGCGCCATTCGCCGCACACGCGCCCCGCCGCACCTAGCCGCGGGACGGTGAGCGCGGCGCGGCGCAGCGCGCGGATCGGCATCCCCGCGGCGGAGGCGGCGCGGGTCATCGTGACCGTCGCTTGAGTGATATTCTCGACCATACGGACATGCTATCCAGGTCGAAAACACGCCCGCTAGAATTTTCTGACACTTCGGGCCAGAAACGATATGACAAACTGGAACTGTATCCTAAACGGATACATGAACTTTGCTTAACCTACGCGCCGGCCTAACAATTCACAATTTGTACTTTTCTTGCGGCACCGGCATGGATGTGCAGCCGGCCCGGACGGATTCCAGCCATCCGGGCCGGCTTAACCCAGGCAAGGAACACACCCATGCGCAAGGCTAAGCTACACCGTAACACGTCTCCCACCCGGGCCGCACTGCTCCAGGAAATACGATCCGTCGCGCAAGAGGCCGGCGCGCTGTGGCTCCGGCCAATCCTTCAGGCGGCCGGTGTCACGTCGTGCGGCGAACTGAATGACGTTCAGATCATAGCCGGGCTGATCGGCCGGCCGGCTAGGTGAAGAAGTGCGCTACGGGGTCTGCGGATGTGGGCCGGGCATCCGTACCCAACCTGGCCCTGGCCGTTGGCTCGAATCCCAGCGACGAACACGCCGCGCGTATCTGTGCCACCCGGGCGCTGTTCATGGCGGCCGGATCGTCCGCGAACTCGGCAAGCAGGTGGACCAGCACATAGGCAAGCGGTCCATCGGCGGCCGTGAGCCAGTATGCCGGTTCAATAAGGCTGGCCCATAGCGCCGCGGGCCGGCCCTCCAGCGGCGTGAGCGGCGCCGGGCGTCCGGTGGGCATCGGTTCGGCCCGTACCGCCGCGCCGCGGCGCCGTGTCGGGGGCGTGCCCTTCACCAACCGCAAGGCTGTAGGTGTCGGGCGCTGTCCGCGGATAGCCATGCTACAATCCTCCTACCCGCATACTACGTGCATATGCGCCCAAATTTCTATGACCATCCGTGTGCAAAAAGGCCACCATTGTCTTTGACCCCCGACAGACTGGACCGATTTCGTTGCGGATATGGCCCGCCAGTAGGGTTTGAGGCACCGCCAGCGGCTTGCGGGCCGCGGGCCGACGCACGGCACCCCGCGGCATGGCAGCCCGCCATACCGCGTTTCTAGCGGTTCCATCGGTGCGCCGGGTTCACCGGGTTGCCGTCCGCATCACATCCGGGCTTTGGCCGCACCGTGCCGTCGCGCCGCTGGCCGAATGCACCATCCCGCCCCGCCGTTTTGCGGCTGTGACAGCTTCGGCACATCGCCATGCAGTTGGCCGGGTCGAGGGCCGCGCCACCCGCGGCCCGGGATACCGTGTGGTCAACGAACGTGGCGGGGGAGGTGCAGCCCGGCACCTGGCACCGTGGGTACGCCCGGAGAACCGATGCCCGCAACGCCCGCCACGCTGGCGAACTGTAGAACTTGGGATCGTGGCGGCTCATGGGCTGGCGTCCTCGGTTATGGTTTCGGTTTGCTCCACTGGAGCAGGCAACTGGTTGACGTGCTCCACTCCCCCACACCCCCTGCTCACTGGAGCGGAGCAGGGGTGATGGGTGATTTGCTCCAGTCCGCTCTGCTATGGACTGGAGCAACTGGAGCAGCGGGTAAGAGAACGGCCCATGCCCGGCGCCGGTCGTCCAACTCGGACCCGGTAGCAAGGGTGCCGTTGACTATCATGGCGTCGATCAGCTTCCCGACGCGCTTGCGTCCCCCGCCGGTCGCCAGGTCTATGCCAAGCACGCCGGCTATCCATTGGCCCGCCCATTCGGGCGAACGGGCATCCCGCCGGTTCGGCTCGCCAGCAGTCAGGCGGCGCGTGACCTCCGCCACATGCTCCGGCGTCACGGCATCACCCACCGCCGGCTTGAGCCACACGGTCGCTACGCCGATGTTGTCGGCCGCCAGGTTGCGCTCCGGCCGCGCGTTGTTCAGCGACACGGAAGCCAGGAAGCGCCATATGGCGTGTTCACCCGTGCCGCGGGGCGGAACCATGTTCACCTTGCCGTCGTCCACCCGGAAGCAGCGCCGGCGCACTTCATCCGGGATGCCCAGCTCGGCCGCTTCGGCGGGCAGCATGACGTTCAGCACGCGGACGGAGCGGGCCGCGGATATTAGCGCCACGCCGCCCCGCGCGTCCTCCGCCGTCCTGTCCTGCCCCGTGCCGCTGGCCTTGCGCAAATGGTGGACCAGCTCGACCGCGACGTTAGCCGCATCCGCGATCCGGGCGAACTGTGATGCCACGGCGTCGATCTTGCCGTTGTCGTTTTCGTTCACGCTGTGCGTTTTGTTTTCGTTCACGCCGTGCGTTTTCACGAACGGGTCGAGGATCAGCACGTCAACCTGATCGTCCCGCAGCTCGGCTATCAGGTCGTTGACCAGCGGCTCGGCTATCGTGAACCCGTCCCGCGTGTCCGTGGCGATGCAGATAGGCGCATCCCGCCCGGAGCAGATGGTCAGGCGGTCCCCGATGTCCGCGGCCGTGATGCCGTAGTGCTTGCAGGCCGCGACAACCCGGCGGCGCGTTTCCTCTATCGGGTCCTCCCCGTTCCAGTAGTGGACGCGGAACCGCTTGGACGTGGGCTTGCCGGTCAGCAGCCCGCGGCCCGTCACCATGTCCAGCGCCTCGACCAGCGCCAGCGATGACTTGCCTATCGCGCCTGGCGCCACGGTCGAGGATATGAACTGCCGGATGTAGTGGCCGTCATAGACCCATTCGCGCGGCTCAATGCTCTCCGGGGCGCACAGCTCGAACGGTGCGCCAAACAGCTTGCGGCGCGGCACCGGCGCCGGGACGGGCAGGACTGGCAGCGCCTCGAACTCCACGCCGGCCGCCGGCTCCCGAAACGCCGGGTCAAGCTCGCGGGCGATCCGCAACAGGGTGTCATACCCGGCATGGATGCTGTGCGCCGGCCGCTGGCTCCAATCCTTCTCCCACTTTTCGCGGGTCGGCTCCTTTGTATCGTCGCCGCGTTCCGCCCAGCCCATGAACGCCTCCGCTATCGGGCCGTGCATGTCGCCGTCGATGTCGTGAATGCACCCGGCCGCGGCCAGCCCAGCGGCGTTCCACTGGTCCCGCGTCGTGTGCAGCAGGTTGGGCATGGCGTCGAACAGGTCAACCGCGGCCTGTATCGAGGGCGGCGCGAGCCGGCGCCGGTCCGCGGTGTCGGGCGGCGTGGCGGCCCGCTCCCGCACGTTCAGCGCCTCCAGCAGCGCCGCGGGCCACGGCGCCGGGTCCTCGTCCATGATGATCTGACAGCCGGCCGCGGGCCACCAGATGACGTAGCCGCCATCCGCTTTCACATCCACGCCGGCCCGCGGCCCGCTGTCCCCGCCGGCGGAGCTGCGTAGGCCCGGCTTGTGGCGCAGCAGGATGTGCATTCCGCCGGAGCGCGTGGCGTGAATGCGGGTCAACGGGATCAGATGCTCATGCGCCGCCAGCCACGTGCCGCAGCCGTTCCGCGGGTCCGTGTCCAGGACGTCGAGGCCGGACGCTTCCCCGGTGGGCACGCCGATCAACGCCGCGGCAGGGCTGGCGAACAGGCGGCGCACGGTGTCCGGGTCCGTGCTAGCCGCCTTGAACCCGCCGGCGCACGCCGGGGCCTTGTCCGCCTTGGTGCCGGGTGCGGACATGCAGGGGAACACCGGCACGCCGCTGGCGGCCAGGTCGAGGGCGGCGTGTAGGACGGCGCTCATCGCGCAACCCAGGCATTCAGATTCGCGGGAACCTCGATCCCCCATTCTGCCAGCGTCCGCCTGCCAATGGCGACGCATTCCGCCTCCGGCGTCGGGCCGCTGTACAGGTGTTGAATGCAGGAGATATGTTCGACATAGCCTGGGATCACGCGCTGCGCCGGGCCGCCGGCCGTCATGCGACACCACATGGGTTCATAGAACTTGTTGAGCAGCAGCTCCCACCCAAGCTGATCGCGGGCGATGGCATAGGGCAGGACGAGCCGCCGAAGGGCGTACGCCGAAGGCGTGGAATGCCGGCAGCCGGTTACGGGGTCGAGGTAATAGCCCGACTGGCCCCTGCGGCGCCGCACGCGGACCAGGTGACATTGTGGTTGCGGAACGGTTGATTTTAGACTATAGGTATCCATGTGCATGTCTCCTTTGTGTCTGCGGCCCGCCGGTTTGCTTCTGGCGGGCCGTTGCTTTTTGAGGGTTAGTGTAGCGAAGGGTCCTTGCCGGCCGTCTCGATCAGCAGACGAAAGGCCGCCGCGCATCGGTTCAGCGTCGCCTCGTCCCGGCTCACGAACAGGACATGTTTCTGTTCCGCTATGGCGTCATGCAGCAGGTCCGCCATAAGCCCGCCCGGCCACGCGCCAGTATCGAGCAGCACGGTCCGCACCGGCGCGTTGAGGTCCAGGCTGGCGAAGAACTCGCGATGCGGGTAGTCCGCCGGCGTTGGGATCGCGGCGCTCATACGGCGGCCCTCCGCGCGCGGCTGCACCGAATCTCCGCCGCGGGCTGGGCGCGCAGCCACGCCATGCCGGCCGCGACGTCAATCAGGGTCCAGCGTCCGGCCTTGATGGCGCGAAGCTTGCCTTCCCCCAGCAGGTAGTAAGTTTTGGTGCGGCCCAGGCCCGTCATTTCGGACCAGCGGTCGATAGTCGCGTACTCTGTTTGCACGATAGCCTCCAGCGGTAAACGTTATTTTATAATAACGAACCGAAAAACCGCCGTGCTAGTGAAAAAACAAAATAAACCTGATATATCATTTCAGGATAAACAATCCACAATACTCCGCCCACTCCTTCATAAGCACCCGGCGTTTCTCGAACAGGTCGCCACGTCGGTATGCCGCCTCGACCTTATCGCGGAGTGCATGGGCAAGCGCCGCCTCGGCCAATTCCCGCGGGTGCGCCGTTGCTTCGGCCGCCCAATCGCGGAACGTGGATCGGAACCCGTGAACCGTCAGTTCGCCCCGCTTCATGCGCCGGAGCGTCGCTATTATCGCCATGTTGGACAGCGGCGCGTCTGCCTTGGCGCCGGGGAACACGTAGCGTCCGCCCAATGGTCGGACCGTCGCCAGCACCGCCAGCGCGGCGGGGGACAAGGCAGCGCGGTGTTCCGCCCCGGCCTTCATGCGTGCGCCCGGGATCGTCCAGGCCGCGGCGTCCAGGTCGATTTCATTCCATATCGCGCCGATCACTTCGCCGGTCCGGGCCGCGGTCAAAATGGTGAACTGCAGCGCCAGGGCCGCGGTGCCGCCCTGGCTCGACAAGTCGGCCATGAAGCCGGCCATCGCTGCCCAGGGCAACGCGGCGTGATGCTCGACCTTGGACGCCTGGGACCGGCTGCCCAACAGTTTGGCGATATGCCCCCGGAGGCGCGCGGGGTTGTCGCCTTGCCGCCATTCCGATGCCTTGGCGTAGTCCAACACGGCCTCGATCCGGCCACGGACGCGGGTAGCGGTTTCGTGCTTGGTGTTCCAGATCGGCTCCAGCACGCGCCGCACGTCGTCAGTCTCGACGGCCGCGACCGGCCGATCACCAAACACCGGAAAGACGTACGTCTCCAACGTCGTGGTCCACTGCTTCCGATGAACCGGGTTCTTCCAATGCGCTTCCCGGGATTTTATGTATCGCTCCCTCGACTTTCCGCATTTTGAGGGTTCGGCAGGTATTCCCTGGTGGTTTTGTGCTGCTGGTGCGCATGGGCGTCGCGTTGGCATGCGATGCCGACAGATCACACCCACGCCGACGCTGTCACCAGCGCTCCGAACCCGACGCCCCCCGTGCTCGCGCGCTGGATGTCTGCCTTCCGTGCTTGCTTCTCGGCCCCAATCTGGTTTCGCGTGCTCGTGCTGGTTGCAGGGGCGGTACTCGCACCGGGCAAGCGGACCGTGACCCAGGCGCTACGGGTCATGGGCCTGGCTTCGAACCCGGGCTTCGCGCGCTGCCACGAGGTGCTGAACCGAGCGCGCTGGGACGGGCGCGTCGTGGCGCGCACGCTTCTGGTGCAAGTGCTCACTGCTTTCCTGCCCGCGGGCGAGGTGGTGGTCGGCGTCGACGACGCGATCGAGCGCCGCTGGGGCCTCAAGAGCTGGGGCCTCAAGAGCTGGGGCCTCAAGATCAAGGCGCG
>CAXTUQ010000112.1:0-12480 GCA_964247405.1 uncultured Acetobacteraceae bacterium | reverse complement strand
AGCCCGCCGGAGACACACCGACTAAGCAATTTCCACACAAGTCACGACGGCACCCCTGGTCGTGGTTCGACCCTCACACCAACACTCGGCGCTGATGTCTCTGCCCTGGATCACATTGTGGCGGCAGGAGCCAGGCTTGCCGAAGCCGGCACTTCGCACGGCTTGCGCGCTGTCGTCGCCCGCAACGACGGCCAGTTCATGCGTTTATACTTGTCGCCCGACGGCCAGGCTGTCGTGGCCGGCCTGATGGCCGAGCTGTCGCCAGCGGATCTCCTGGCCATGGCACCCGGACAGGTCACGGAGCTGGGCACCTTGCATGGCCTGCGGGGCATCTTCGTCCGCAATGCCGGGCAGTTCCAGGTGTTCTACGCCAGCCCGGACGACGAGCGCGTGATCCCGGGCGCCATGTTCGACGCCCAGGGCAAGAACCTGACCCATGACCAGGTTGCTGCCATCCCTGGGGCGGTTCCGACCGTTGCCATCGGCGATGCAGCCACCCGTGCGGCGGCCCAAACTCAGGCACCCGCCGGATCACTCCTGAAAGCGGTCGAAGCGACGACGTACGGCACGATCGGCTCACCCTCGGCGCCACGGCTCTGGGTGTTCATCGACCCGCTTTGCGCTTGGTCCGTACGGGCCATGGGTCAGCTGCGCTCCTATGTGAACGCCGCACGCGTGCAGCTTGCCGTCATCCCGGTTTCGGTGCTCGACCACGAAGACCAGGGCCGCAGCACTGTAGCGGCCAAGGCGATGTTGAGCCTTTCGCAGGAGGCGATGGTTCCAGCCTGGAGTGATAACAAGTTGGGTGGGCAAGCCGGACCCGTGGCTGACCAGCGCCTGTCGAACAACATGGCGGCGGTCGCGGCGATCGGATTGCGGGGCACGCCCACCTTCATCTGGCGCAAGCCGGACGGCACGGAAGGGCGGGCCGACGGCCTGCCGAACGACGTGGACGCCCTCATCGCCTCGATCGGGAGGTAGGCCATGGACCTGTTCCCGGATCTCAACCCTTCCGAACGCCCCAGCCGACCCGACACCAAGCCTGGCAAGCCTGATGACAGGCCACCCGAGGCAAGACAGTCCCGGCCCGTCCGAAGCTGGATCTGGCGTGGCACAAAGCTTGTGCTTGGTGCCCCGCTCTCCGCGTTTCCGCTGAGGCAGGTCATCCGAAACGGGCGGCAGATCGGCAGCCTCGTTTCGGACCTGCGCCAAGGCCCCAGGCCGCCGCGAGTTGTCCCGCAGCACCGGGAGGGGAAGCTGGACAAGGCAGCGACGGCGTTCGTCTGCGAGCTGTCCGAGGCCGAGCTGGACAAGCTCCTGGGCCTGCGTCGCCGGCAGACAGCCCGGATGGCCTACTTCGCTTTCGGGCTGGGCTGGATAGCCGTGGCTGCCTGGCTGCTGAGACTGCTTGATCTCGATTGGACAGGGCAGCGGTTGATGGCGGCGCTGCAGTTTGCTCCGTTCTGCCTTGCGTTCTTCCTGACGGCGTTCAAGCAGGCTCACGTCAACTGGCAGCTGCGCACGGGGTTGCTGGGCTCGGTCGGCGATTACCTGCGCTCGGCCGAGCCGTTCTGGCCGCGCTCGTAAGCTAGAACGTGCCGGGCGGCGCGAAGGTGGAGCCGCCCGAAGCCCCGGTGGCCCAGGGAGCGGTCTCGTAGGGAGGGCGCCCCAGCTCTACCCCGGGGTCGGCGGGCTTCACGATTGTGCCATCGCAGTTCCACACCGGCGGGGTCCAGGTCGCGTTGGCCTCGCCGTAGGGCGCATACGGGTCGTAGTAGGGATGCCGCACCGGAGGTGCAGCTGGAGCTTTGTAGTCACGCGCGGACTTGATGTTGCCATTGCTACATGCAGACAAGAATGCCGCAAAGGCCGCAACTAAATGGATACAAGATAGGCGCATACGGGACCTCTGTGTTTGAGGTGTCCATCATGCACGGCTCCCGCGCAAACGCTTGAAAGACGTCAAGGCCAGGCCAGCACCTTAGTCGGACTGTCCATTTTGTGACGCGAGCAATGCTGCATGGACTTTGTGGACATGGCCCTTCAATGTCTGAAAATCCTCCTCCCAGATCGTGACTGCGTTCCGAAGTTCCTGATTATGGTGCCACAGCTCACGGTTCTGTTGCCACAGCTCCTGATTCTGCTGTCGCAACGCCCTGTTCTCGGCCATGACTGCCCCGACGTTGACCGGCACCTCGCCCCGGAGGCGGGCAGCGAACGTCGACGCCGCCTCCATCCGTCCTTGGTGCGCCAGCTCTTCATCGCGCCCCAATTCATACCAAGCCCAGCCGCTTAGCCCGCTGCCGTATCCGTCATCATCCATCTCATGCCTCCTCACGCTGCGGCGACTGCGGAGGAACGTCGGTTGCAGCCCGCAACGTCGAGTCCATCCCGGCCGCGTTGTTTCCCGCTTGCCCTCCCCCCTCTGGTGCGGGCAGTCGCGAGGGTGAACCATAGCCAACCTGAGAGCCAGCGTCACGCGGCCCAGAGCGGCCTGGCCGCACGGCTCCTTCTATCGTCCTCAATGCCCGGACCGATCCCACCAGCGCCGCATCGCGGCCGAACTGGTCCATGTCCACGCGGTTAGCCGATCCGAAGCCGGCCAGCCGGGGCACATGATGCGGGATCAGCGAGATCATGCGGAAGCTTAGCAGCGCGGACACGATGTGGGTCAAGGCGAAGATCGTCAGCAATACGGCGACGCCAATCACATTGGTCACCAGCCAGCCATTGGCCAGTACGAACCCAGCCGCGATGCCAAAGGTCTGCCGAACGAGCCAGGACGCGGCGGTGAAGATGAACCCGCCCAGGAACAGGCCGATCACCATCAGGGTCGGACGGAACAGCACGCTGAACAGCAGCGAGTACCCCTCCGACGCGCGGCCGTGCAGCCCCTCGCCATCATAGGTCATGTGCGCCAGCATCCAGAGCGGCAGCGCGATCACCGCCTCGCAGACCAGCACGAGCCAGCCGAGCACGCCGGCGAGGAACATCAGCCAGGGGATGAGCGGCAGCACGAAGGCAATGGTCAGGGCCGGGACCAGGATCGCCATGCACAGCGTGAAGATCGGCACGGCGAAGAAGCTGACGACGAGGTGCCCCACCGCGGCGGTTCCGACACCGACGGGGTTGCCGCTGAGCAGGCTCCACACCGCCGTCGCAGCGCTACCCACGGCCGAGTTCAGCAGCCCCGCCAGTCCGAGCGCGGTCAGCGCGACCGCCGCCATCTTGTGCCCGAGCTGCATGAGGCCGCTGAACGGGTCGGTCCACATGTTGGCGGTGGGCGACATGCCTTCCACGAACAGGTTCAGCAGCCGGTCGTTCAGCCGCATGCCGCGGAACATCTGCTCGATGGTGCTGGCGCCGTCCTCGCCCGGCGTCGCACCCTGGAACAGGTCGCCGTTGCCGCCCGGCATGTCCAGCCCGTCCGTGGTGCGCACATAGGTCATCAGCTTGGTCATGAACGCGGTGGCAGAGGTCGCGAGCGGCGCCAGGTCGCGGGACAGCGAGCGCCCGAGGCCGTCGTAGCTCGGGGTGTTCACCGTCGGCGTCGCGCTGACCAACGACAGCGTTTGCCCATTCAGGCGGGCGAACTCCAGGTAGTAGGCGCCCGCCGCGGTCCAGCCCAGGGAGGCGATCTGCACCTGGTTGTCGACCAGCCCGACGCTGCCGTTGCGCGCCGCCGTCGCGTCCTGCAGGGCGTTCCGCAGCTCGGCCGTCTTGCTCGTGGCCGCCTGGGTCAGCCGCTGCGTGTAGTCCGCGGTTGCCGACGTGAGCACGCCGGCCAGCGGGTTCAGCGCCGAGACCTGCTTGGTCCGCCAGAACTGCTGGGCCACCGTCTCGACGGTGGGGCGGATGTCGTTGGCGAGCACCTGCGTCAGCACGTCGCGCTGCATGCCGGTCATGTCCACGCTGACGCCGGCGATGTTGGTGCTGCCTTGCTTGCTGCTGCGCACGGTGACGGTGCCGCAGGCTGGCGCCGCGGTCGCGTTGCCGGCGGACAGGGCGTAGGACCAGGTGATGTAGCCGCCGTTCTGGATGTCCTGCACCTGCTGCGGCGCGGGTTGCGGCACGAGGTTGGGCTGCGCGCTGGCTGCATTGACCAGTGCCCGGCACAGCTCGTCCTGGATCAGGTTGGCCACGACGGTCTTGGTGCCGGGGATGATCGGCTGGGCGACCACCATGCTGTCCGGCCCGATCGCCTGCACGGCGATGGCGTAGGTCGTCTTGGCCATGCCCGCACCCCAGAGCGCCGTCTGCACGACGAGCTTCTGGCCGGCGCTGAAGCCGGTGTCGAGCGGATACATCAGCACGGCGGCCATGCCCATGCGGACCAGGAACATGGCGCTCATGTTGCGGTCCAGCATGCGGGCGGTCTCGGCGCCGCGATGGATCTGCATGATCGTGCTGTAGCAGAGGTACGCCATGGCAATGGCGGCCACGAAGCCGGTCAGCGTGCCGACGAGGGTGCCGATCACGGTGGCCTCGGCGCCGGTCAGGCTTGAGCCGGCCGGAGCGGGGCTGACCGGGAACAGGCCCAGGATGACCTGGGCGGACCAGTCGTTGCCGGGATCGAGGGCCGCCCAGCTCAGGTTGTAGCTGGGGGCCGCCTGGGCAGGTGCGACAAGCGCCAGCACGGCCAAGGCCAAGAGAAGGCAGACGGACAAGGGGCGGCGCATGGCATCCTCGCGGAAGGTGGTTTCCCGCGAGGATGCGACACCGCGGCGCGAACGCCCGTTAAGACGGAGAGGCGCCGGCGGAGGGCTGCTGCCCGGGTCCGGGTATGCGCTTGAATGCCGCCTTGATCGCCTCGACCGCCTTGCTGGCGAGCTCGGCTGCTTTCTCGCCCAACTCCTCTATCTGGCTCTTGCCGTCCTTGCGGCTGGGTGTCTCGGACGCGGCCTTGCCGACCTCCGCATCCAGCTTGGCGAAGCGGGCGGTGATGGCGGTCGCGTCGGCCCGGCTTGCCGCGATGCCGTCGGCCACGGTGCGGTCCGCCCCGTATCGGCTGACCGCGGCCGACACGCTGTCGAGGGCGGATGCGAGGCCCTTCTCGCGCAGCAGGCCGGCATTGAACGTGTGCCGCAGGTCGGCGTAGGGGCCGCCCTCGCGCATGCCGGCGGCGACGCCTGCCGCGCCGTCCGGATCGGTCTTCCCGGCTGCCTGGATCTTGCTCATGATGCTGGCGCCCGGGCCGTTGGCAAAGGCCCGCAATGCCTCGGCCGCGGCTTGCCCGGACCGCTCGGCCGCGCGCAGGCTGGCTTCCTCCTCGTTGGCCTGTGCCGTCTCCATGTAGCGGGCGAGGCGGCCCTTAAGTGGGGTGAGTTGCTGGTCCCAAGGTGCGGGCGACGTCGGCTCCGGCTTGCGAAGAGCAGACATGATGGCAAACGTCGCGCCGATCCCGCGCTGCTGCTGGGTCTGATCTGATGCAGGTTGTTGCTGCTGAACGGTTTCGGCTTGTGGCGAACGCGAACCGGGAGCCAGCCTGGACGGCATTTCGACAGCCTGTCCCGATGCTTTCATAGTGGCATCCTGCATATTAGGAGCGGCCTTCCCGACCGGACTCAACCGCGCCCGGTTCTCCAGCGCTTCCACCTTGCTCTGCATGTCAGGGGAGGTCTGGTCGATCGCACGCGCGATCTCGGCTGCGTCCCTGCGCAGGACGCGGACCAGTCCGCGGTCGTCCATGGTGGCCGTGCCGCGCATCAGTTCCTGCATGCGCTCGTTTTGCAGGCCCGGGCTGGTCGCGGCGAGCCGGGTCATCTCCTCCCGCACGCCCAGGGGCAGGTTGACGACAGGCCCGACCAGCCTCTCGGCGTCCTGCAAGGCATAGGCGACCTTCGTCCTGAACATCGGCTCCTCGACGCGGCCAGGAATGCCCACCGTGTCCGTGATGCCCCGGATCGTCGCGGCAAGGGCCGGGTCCACGCGCGCCACCATCTCCTGCGTGCGGCCGAGCTTGTCGATCAACTCGCGCAGCGGGTCCTTCGCCTTGGCCTCCTCGGCCTTACCCGCCTGAACGCCTGCAACTGCTGCTCCCGGCTCCGCTGCCTCCGGACCCTTCTGGGCAACCGGAGGCGGCGAGGATGCCGCCGCGGGTGCCGTCTTGCGGGGCTCGGCGCCCCCGATGCTGCCGTCAGCCATGTTCGTGTTCCCCTTTGCTGCTTGCTAGTTTCCAGCCATGTTCGGGCTCGGCATCTGCACGGCCTCATGGAAGCCCGCTTCTTCGGCCTGCGCCACGCGGGCCGCGCTGAGCGCGGCCTGGTAGAGGCCAATCCGGTAGTTCTGCATGGCCAGGTAGTTGCTGAGCGCCAACTGGACCGCGATCTCGCGCTGCACCGAGGCGGGCGGCATGGCTTGCAGCGAGGCGTGCCAGCCGGCGTCGCTCATGCGCCGGTTCACCTCCAGGCTGGTGGCCGTCAGCCACGAACCGGTCGCCTGCGCCGGCAGCCCCTCGGCGCGCTGCTGCTGCTGCTGCTGGGCGGTGAGCGGCACCGACGGCGACTGCACCGCGATGACGTAGCTGACCACGCTGCCGGCCAGCGACATGCGGGCGTTGTAGCTGCGCCGCCGCGGCAGGGCGTCCTGGCCGGAAAGCGAGGTCATCTGGTCCGCGCGCAGGGCGGCAGGGACGATGGGCTGCAGCAGGTTGGTCTTGAAGTCGTTGGCGGTGTTGACCCCGTCCTGGCCGGCGTAGGTGCCGGAGCCGAACAGGTTGGCGCCGTGCTGGTCCGCGTTGGCCAGCGCCCCTTGCGTGCACAGCCCGGCCTGCGCCTCGGTTTCCGAGCAGTAGCGCGAGTAGTGCAGCCTGTTGATCGCCTGCACCGCCTGCGCCTGGCCGTAGTAGGCCGGAGAACCCGGCACCGCCTCGCCGCGGCGGTCCGCCACGACCTGGATGGAGCCGGCCACGTTCTCGGCCGCGATGGAGGCCACGATGGGGGTCTGGCTGTTGTCGGCCGCGTTGCAGAATTGCGGGTTGGCGGTGTGCTCGTCCCGGATCTCGGCGTTGCGGAAAGCGCGCCGCACCTGGGTGGTGGCGATGTTGGACGCGTCGGTGATCTGCTGCTGGGCGCCGATCTGGGCCTTGGCGTAGTTGGCGGTCTGGGTGAAGCCGGCCGTGAGCTTGTCGTCGAGCAGGGTGCCGATGTTGGTGAACTTGTTGACCAAGGCGGTCTGCATGTCGCCGATCACCTTGACGACGGCAGCCTGCACGTCTCCCATGACGCCGTAGAGGCCGGGGTCGGTGACGGTGTCGCCCACGCCGAGAACGGCCTTGGCGTCTTGGCTGCTGAACAGGACGGCGCCGACCGCGATGCCGCCCAGCACGGCGGCGACGGGAAAGTGCTTCTGCATGGCGTTGCCCTTCAATAAGCGCCGGTGTTGGCGGGCACGGGGTAGCCGGTGGGTGCGAGGCTGGTGCCGTTGACGATGACGCCGCCACCGCTTGCGCTGCCGCCGACGCCGAACGTGCCCCAGCTCGGGCCGCCACCGCCGAAGGAGAGCCGGGGGCAGAAGTTGCCGCCGCCGAAGCCGCCGAAGCCGAGGTCGAAGCCGGTGACGGTCAGGCCGCACTGCACGGAGCTGAGCATGCTGTTCCAGGCCTGGGTGGCCATGTTGCAGATCTTGCCCTCGACGGAGGTGATCAGGTTCGCAGGGTTGAGGAGGTCGGTGATGACGTTCAGCCCGGCGCCGCTGAAGAACCCGTCCAGGCAGGACAGGGTGGTGACGCTTTGCGGCGCGGCGATGTCGTGGTTGTCGGCCTGGATGCGGGCGGTGATGCCGTCCGCGGCGGCCTGGGTGATCAGGGTGCAGTTGGCGCTGCCGGTGTCGGCGGCCAGCGCGAGGGCAGGCTGCAGGATGACGGCGGCAGCGGCGAGGGCCGCAACGCCAAGCCTCGGGGCATGACGCATCATGCGGGCTCCTGGGCAAGAGGCCGGCAGGCACGACGCAGGGCCTGCACGCGGTCAGGGTGGAAGATGCGGGCGAGCAGCTCCTGGCGGTGCAGCGCCTGCAGCGTGGCGCCCAGGGCCTGTCCCGAGCCGGACGGGTCGGCGGCGAGCAGCGCTTCCAGCACCTCGCGCTGGTTCGGCAGGTCGGCCGTCGCGAGCCGGTGCAGGACAGGCAGCAGCCGTGCCGGGTCGAGTTGCGCCAGGACCGTCCGCAGCTCGGTCCGCACCGGCTCGCCACGCAGGGTGGATGACAGCCGGACGGGATCGTGCACCACCGCATCGTCCAGCACGGCCGCAAGCCGGTCGCTGACGATATGTTGGGTTGCATTCTCTATGATGGGCGCTGGGGGGGATGGAACGGGCTCCCTGTCCATGCTCACTTTCCGTGGTTCGGAGACAGCATCGCTGGACGTGGCGCGAATGCGCTGCCCTGGCCGGAGACGATGGAGATCGCCATCCAGCGCACCGTGACGTGCAGGCCAAGGGGATGGACCGCAGCGCGCAGCACGTCCATCCAGGGGCGGCCACCGGACCAGTCCACCAATGCGGTTTGGTCCACGCCTGGCCCAAACGTCGTCTTGACCCCTGCAGGCACGATCTGGCGCGTGGCGAAGGCGAGCGGCACCTGCTGCCCGAACCCGTGCGCCACGGGGATGGCAAGCGGTGCCGCGGTCCGCCGTGCCGGGACAGCCGCAGCCGGAGGAAGGCCGGTCAGTTCCGGCCTCGACTGCAAGAGCTGCGCGGAGTCGGGCGATGCGGGGCTGAGCTGGAAGTCCGCCCGTGCTGGTGCCGTGGTTGCGGCAAACCCAAGCAAGGCAGCTCCAAGGAAACATCTCATGTGATTCTCCGTCGGTAGCGAAAAACTACTGCTTGGAGGCGCGAACGGAGATTGCAGACCTTGGCTTTGCAGGACATAACCCTTGTACGTTGTCCGTGCTTCACATCGCTTTTAGATATACTTGGCGCTTACAGATTTGGTTTTGTTGGTCTCGGTCGATTTTCAGAGGTGCTTAGAAATGGTGAGAAGGAAGAAAGGTGGGGAGGAAGCTGAACGGGACGAGCTTCTGGATGCTATCGGGCACAGGATAAAGGTTGCCCGAGTGCAAGCAAAATTAACCCCAAAAGAACTGGCTGATCTACTTAAAACAAACCCGTCTTGGATTTATTTGGCAGAAGATGGCCAGCAGAACTTTCAGATTAGCAGCCTTCGTAGAATAGCAGAAACTCTGAATCTTTCTCTTCGTGATTTGCTACCCGAAGGCCCTGAAGTTGGGCCAGAGTTTGATCGTATGAAGGAGGCGCGCGAAATATCTCAGGCACTTATTGCGCAACTCACAGAGGCTCTCGGATCGTTGCACAGGCTCAATGCCGTCATCGACCAACGCAAGGGCAGCAGCTTAGGTGAGGCCCCACCAAAACCTAAGAAGGTCAACTAAGGAGTTATAACAAAAAAATTCCTTGAAAGTTTTTCATAAGCTAGATTAAACGTCTCTCAACACAGTTGAGGGCGTTATGTTGGATGTCAGCGCCACACCCCGAATAAGCCCCTCGCCTCCGCCAGGTGGCACAAACCCGGCCAGCTCGGCATCCTGGACCATTCCCAATCTGCTCCGGCGCGTCCTGCCGGGCATGGTGGCGCGCGGCCACGGCATCGATGCCCTCAGCCTCTACCTCGGCCTGGCGCGAACGGCGCTGCTCGACCTCATCGTCGAGCTGGACCTGCCCACGCCGCACGACCGGCCCCTGCGCAAGCCGGGCGGGCGCAACCCCTGGACGTTTGCCGACACGACCCTGTTCATCGTGCTGTGGATGGCCGGCTGGCACGCGGAAAGCCTGGGCGAGCGCTTCGGCCGCTCCCCTGGCGGCGCCCGCTACAAGGCCCGCCATCTCGGCCTGCCCCGGCGCGACCGCAAGCTCGTCTTTCGCCCGCCCCGGCCTGGCGAGGACCTGCCCGGCGGCATCCTGCAAGGCCTGCGTCCCGACCCAGGGTCTGCCGTCCGCATCACCCCGGCGCAGGCCGACGACGCCGATGCCGAGGAACCGGCCCCCTGGGAGCAGCACCATGCCGCCACCTACGGCAGCACCTCCTCATACCCTGCCGTATATCCTGCCGTCATCACTGCGCGTGGCACGCCGGACCCGTCCGCCGCCATTATCCTGCCCTTTCCAGCATTCCAGGATGCCGATCTTTTCGCGCCGACCCCGGTCGGCACGCCGCCGGTGCGCAAGCCGAAACGGAAGGAAGTCCCCTGGACGCGGGAACGCGACCAGGAGCTGGGCCAGCGCTGGTGGGCACGCCAGCACTACAAGGCCATTGCCCGCGACATGGGCGTCTCGCCCTCCTCGGTGCAGAGCCGGCGTTTCCGCCTTGAACTGCCCACGCTGCGGAACTCCGACCTGTTCCTGTTCCAGCGCGAGGAGCTGGTGGACCACTTCGACCCGAGCGTCGTCGCCGAGCACATCGCGGCAGCGGGCTACTTCGAACGCAAGTGCAACAAATTCCTTTCGGAGGGCAAGATCTTCTGGTTCTGGACGAAGCGCCGCAACGGCGCGATCTCCAGCCGGGAGTTCGAGCGGCTGAAGGACAAGGCGACCGAGCGCTTCAAGGCCTTGCCGCCGCCGGTCCGCCCGCATGCGCCCGTCATGCACGCCTGGTGACCGCTCCGGTGCGGCCCACGCAATCCAGGCCGCTTCCGCATCCCGTTCGCGCCCTTCCCCGCGATGGTCGGCGCAGGAGCACCACCGCAGGAGCCGCACGATGCCGAACCAGGCCAACGCCGTGATGCGACGGCTGAGCGACCCCGACTTCCAGGCGAGCCTCGTGAACCGCTGCCTCCTGCTCACGCTCGGGATGATGGCGCTGCTCGGCGTGTCGCTGGCGCACGACGCCTACGTGTGGCTGAACCCACCGCAGCCCAAGTTCTTCCGCTTCGACGGCCGCAACCCGCCGCAGCCGCTGGTCGCGCTGACCAGCCCGATCGTGGACGACACGGAGCTGCTGCAATGGGCCGTGAGGGCGGTGCTGGCCGTCTACTCGGTCAACTACCACGACTACCCGGAGCAGCTGAACACCGCCGGCCAGCGCTTCACCGCCAACGGGTGGAACAGCTTCGCCCAGGTCTACAAGCAGACCGGCAACCTGGAAGCCATGAAGCGGGCGCGCCTGACCTGCTACGCCCAGACGCAACGGGCGGCGCTGATCCGCGAGGTCAAAGTATTGCGCGGCCGGCTGGCCTACGACGTGCAGTTCCCGGTCCTGCAGACCTGCCAGAACACGCAATCCGAGAACACCAAGCGGCTGATGATGACCGCGCTCGTGGTCCGCACCGGCATCGACGAGCACCCGGAAGGCCTCGCCGTCGACCAGCTCGTCGCCGACGAGCAGTAGTCCCAGCACAGGAGCCCAGCGTGGCCCGCCGCACCGCCATCGCCCTCGCCTGCCTCCTCGCGCCCGCGCTTGCCTGGGCGCAGGCGGAGGAGACCGACCCGTCCGCTGCCGCGCCCGACGTGTCGGAAGCCGCCCGGCGGGCGGCGCGCGATGCGATTCCGCTGACGCCCGGGATGATCCGCGACCTGGCCCGCCGCTTCAAGGAAAGCCGGCAGGCGGACGAGGAAAGCTCCACCCAGATCGCCTCGCCGGACAACCGAGCCGTCAAGGTGACCTACGCCGCGGGTCAGGCCACAACCATCGTGCACACCGTGCGGGGCTACTCGACCCAGGTCAGCTTCTTCGACGCCACCGGCCAGCCCTGGCCCATCGTGTGGGACACCAACTCCAACTCGGCCGGCGGCGCTGCGGGCGGCAACAGCACCGGCAACTGCAACACGAACGCCAGCAGCGGCGCCGGCGCCCCGGGCGGCCCCGCGGTGGAGGCGGTCGGCTTCCATGTCTGCGTCCCCGTGAAGGGCAGCAACGTGGTGCAGGTCACGCCGTTGTCCTCGTCGCCCCGCGGCAGCATGCTGGTCAGCCTGCAGGGCGCGCCCAAGGCGCTGACCTTCCTCGTCATCGCCGGGCGCGACCGCTACGACGACGTGAGCGTGCACGTCGACCGCCGCGGCCCGAACGCGCGGGTGCAGATCGACACCCGGCCGGGCGCGCCCGTCACCGGTGCACCCTTTCTCACCGCCATGCTGTCCGGCATCGCGCCGGCGGATGCCAGGCCGCTGGAGGTCGTCGGCGTGCCGCCGGACGAGGTGCGCGCCTGGCGGCTCGGGGGCGAGACCTTCATCCGCACCCGCCACACGCTGATGTCGCCGCCCTGGAGCGCGACCGAGAACGGAGAGGGCGACATGCGGATCTACGCCCTGCCGTCCACGCCCGTGGTGCTGCTTTCCGTCAACGGCCGCACCGTGTCGGCCCAGCTCAAGGACTAGCGCGCATGTCCATGTCCCTGCCCCGGCTGCCGACCGGCAAGCTCCCCTTCCGCCTGCCGTTCAACCGCCTCTCCCTCCGCAACCGGTTCAACGGCGCCGGGGCCGCCGGACCTCGCCGCATCCTCACGTTCGCGGGCGTCGTCGCCGTGCTTGCCGC
>CAXTUQ010000111.1:0-12586 GCA_964247405.1 uncultured Acetobacteraceae bacterium | reverse complement strand
GGCGGCGGCGCTGCTGGGCCGGGTGGGCGTCGCAGCACCCGGGCTGCGGCTGGGCCAGTTCCCGCACCAGCTTTCGGGCGGGCTGCGGCAGCGGGTGGTGATCGCCACCGCGCTGATGTGCGAGCCGGAGCTGCTGATCGCCGACGAGCCGACCACGGCGCTGGACGTGACCGTGCAGGCCGGCATCCTGCGCCTGCTGGCGGCGCTGCAAGCGGAGATGGGGGTGGCGCTGCTGCTGATCACCCACGACCTCGGCGTCGTCGCCCGGGTCGCGCACCGGGTCAGCGTTATGTACGCGGGCCAAGTGGTCGAGAGCGCCCCGGCGGCGGCGCTGTTCGCCCGGCCGAGCCATCCCTACACGCAGGGCCTGCTCGCCAGCATCCCGGTGCCGGGCAAAGGGCGGCGGGACGAGCCGCTCGGCAGCATCCCCGGCACGGTGCCGCGCATCCCGCCGGGCTTCGTCGGCTGCGGCTTCCGCGACCGCTGCCGCTTCGCCATGCCGGACTGCGCCGCCGCCGTGCCGCTGCGAGAACGTGCGCCGGGCCACACCTATCTGTGCCAAATCCCGCCATGACGCCGGCCATCGAGGTGCGCGACGTGCATCGCCGCTTCGGTCCCGTGCGCGCGGTGGACGGCGTGAGCCTCCGAGTGCCGTCCGGCGGCGTCCTGGGCATCGTGGGGGAAAGCGGCTGCGGCAAGAGCACGCTGGCCCGCATCATCCTGGGCCTGCTGCCGGCTGACGGCGGCGACGTGCTGGTGGAGGGCCAGCGCCTGGCAGGCCTCGACCGCCGCGCCCGCGCCCGGCTGATCCAGCCGGTGTTCCAGGACCCGTATTCTTCGCTCAACCCGCGCCACCGCGTGCGGGACATCGTGGCGCTGCCGCTGCGCGCCCAGGGTATCCGGGACGTGGAAGCGCCCGTGCTGGACATGCTCGCCCGGGTGGGCCTGGACGCGGCGATGGCCGGGCGGTGGCCTTCGCAGCTCAGCGGCGGGCAGCGGCAGCGCGTCGCCATTGCCCGCGCCCTGGTGCTGCGTCCGCGAATCGTGGTGTGCGACGAGCCGACCAGTGCGCTCGACGTGTCGGTGCAGGCGCAGATCCTCAACCTGCTGGCCGGGTTGCGGCGGGAGATGGGCCTGACCCTCGTGGTCATCAGCCACAACCTGGCCGTGGTCGAGCGCATCGCGACGGAGGTGGCGGTGATGTACCTGGGCCGCATCGTCGAGCACGCGCCGGTGGACGCGCTGTTCGCCGACCCGCGGCACCCCTACACCCGCGCCCTGCTGGCCAGCGTGCTGACGCCCGAGCCTGGTCTCGGCATTCCCGACGCCGGGCTGGGGGACAGCGTGCCCGACCCGGCCAACATCCCGCCGGGCTGCCGCTTCCACCCGCGCTGCCCGGCGGCGCAGGCGCGATGCGGCACGATGGACCCGGCCGGGATCAGGGCGAAGGGGCGGCTGGTGGAGTGCCTGCTGGAAGCGGATTGAGGCTGGACTGCCGGATGACACGCGCCGGGTTGCCGGCCACGACGGCGCCCGGCGGCACGTCCCGCGTCACGACGGCGCCCGCGCCCACCACGGCGTCGTCGCCCACGGTGATGCCTGGCAGCAGGATCGCGCCGGCGCCGATCCAGGCGCGATGGCCGATCCGCACCGGCCGGCCCATCTCCCAGCCCGACAAGCGCTCCGTGGAGTCGAGCGGGTGGGTGGCGGTGATGATTTGCACGGCGGTGGCGATCTGCACGTCGTCGCCGACCGTGACGGGCGCGCAGTCCAGCACAATGCAGCCGAAGTTCACGAACAGCTGCGCGCCCGCATGGATGTTGCAGCCGTAGTCGCACAGGAACGGCGGCAGCACGGCGCAGCCCCTCTCCCATGGTGCCGAACAGGCCGCGCAGCAGCGCCATCCGCTGCGCCCGCTGCGACGGCGGCAGCGCGTTGGCGGCGAAGGTCGTTTCCCGCGCATGCAGCCGCAGCGCCGCAAGCTCCGGGTCGCCGGCCCGGTAAAGTTCGCCGGTCAGCATACGCTCGCGCATCGTTGCAGCGGCCATGCTATTTCCAGCTTGCAAGGTAGAACCGCGGCAGCTCGTCGCCGAATGCCTTGAAGTTCAGCGTGCGGCTCATCGCGTAGTTGGTGACGAAGGTGAACAGCGGCGCATAGTAGGCGCGCTCGGTAATCCGTTTGATCGCGGCGCTGTAGGCGGCGCGGCGCTTGTCGGGATCGCTGCTGCTGCCGCCGGCCTCCACCATGGCCTGCAGCTCGGGGTCGCGGGCGTAGTCCTGCCCGCCGCCGGTGAAGAAGAACGGCATGAAGGCGGACGCGTCGTTGATCGAGTAGCTGCCCCAGCTTCCCAATTCCATCGGGTTCTTGCCCTCGATGCTGTGCTGGATCACGGCGCCGACCTGGAGCTGATTGATCTTCGCCTGGATGCCAACGGCTGCCAGGTAGTTCTGGATGGCGCCCTGCCATTGCGGCAGCAGGTAGCCGACGATCTCGGTCGTGAAGCCCTGGGGATAGCCGGCCTCCGCCAGCAGCGCCCTCGCCTTGGCCGGGTCGTACTCGTATTTGGTGGCGATGGCCTGGTCGCAGCCGAACTGGGTGGGAAAGCACGGGGCGTCCAGCACGCGGGAGCCGCCGGGCATGAACTGCTTGGCCATGGTCGGCCGGTCCAGGGCGTAGAGGATCGCCTGGCGCACCTTGGCGTTGGTCAGCGGGTTGTCCGGCCCGGTCCGCCCGGCGCTGTCCATGTTCAGGTAGGCGACCCTCATGCTCTCGCTGCGCAAGGTTTGCAGGGTCGGCATCCGGTTGAAGCTGTCGATCTGGTCCGGGCTGAACATCCAGATCCAGTCGGCCTGGTTGCCGAGGATCGCCGACAGTTCGCCGGTCGCGTCCGCCACCTCCTTGATGACCAGGCGGCGGATCGCGGGCTTGCCCTTGGGACTGTCGAAGTAGTCGTCGTTGCGCTCCATGTCGATCTCGCTTGCGCCGTCCACCTTGGTGATGCGGTACGGACCGGTGCCGACCGGCGCCTTGGAGTAATCGGCCCCCACCCGCTCCCGATAGGCCTTCGGGTAGATCGGCAGCACCATGGCGATATACTCGAGCGCCGCCGGGAACACGCGTTTCAGCTTGATGCGGACGTGCAGGTCGTCGATCTTCTCGGCACCGGCGATGAAAGCGAAATTGCTGGGCACCGCCACCTGCTTGTCGGACAGGGCGGACTGCACCGTATAAACCACGTCGTCCGCGGTGAACGGACTGCCGTCGTGGAACTTGACGCCCGCGCGCAGCTCGAACTCGATCGTCGTGTCGTCGGCGTAGCGCCAGGAAGTGGCGAGCAGCGGCTTCAGCGTGAAGGTCTCGGGATCGCGGTAGATCAGCGTGTCCCAGGCCTGATGCGCCACCACCAGCCCGGTGCGGAGCGAGTTGTAATAGGGATCGACGTTCGGCACCGCGTCACGCCAGGCGACCCGGAGCGTGTCCTGCGCCTTCTGCGCCGATGCCGGTGCGTGCGCCAGCAGGCCCGCAGCGATGCACAAGCCGCTGAGCAACAGGCGCATCCGCATCATCCAAACCCCCGGCACCGGCAGGATTAAACGTTACGTGCGCCTGCCCGTGGACGCAATGCTGCATTGCGTCAGGCGGGGCGCCGTCAGCCCATCGTGGCGTTGAACGCGCCGCCGTCGAGCAGCAGGTTCTGCCCCACGATGAAGCCCGAGGACGCGGCGCACAGGAACACGCAGGCATCGCCGAACTCGGCGGGGTCGCCGACCCGGCCGGCCGGAGACTGTTGCGCGCGCTCATGCAGCAGGTCATCCACCGTGCGTCCCGCCTGCTCCGCCGCCGCGGTGGCGTTGGCGCGCAGCCGGTCCGTGAGGAACGGACCCGGCAGCAGGTTGTTGATCGTCACGTTGTGCCGCGCCACCTGCCGGGCCAGGCCGCCGACGAACCCCGTCAGCCCGGCCCGCGCCCCGTTGCTCATGCCAAGCGTCGGGATCGGCGACTTGACGCTGGCCGAGGTGATGTTGACGATCCGGCCGAACCGCCGCGCCGCCATGCCGTCCACCACGGCGCGGATCAGCGCGATGGGCGCCAGCATGTTGGCGTCGAGCGCCCGGAGCCAGTCCTCGCGCTCCCAGTCCCGGAAGTCGCCGGGCGGCGGGCCGCCCGCGTTGTTCACCAGGATGTCGGGATCGGGGCAGGCGGCCAGCGCCGTGGCGCGGCCGTCCTCCGTCGCGATGTCCCCGGGCGCCGCCGTCACCGTGGCCCCCGTGGCGGCGCGGATCTCGTCTGCCGTGCGCTCCAGCGCGCCCTCCGTCCGCGCCGTGATCGTCACCGCGACGCCCTCCCGCGCCAGGGCCATGGCGCAGGCGCGTCCCAGCCCCTTGCTCGCAGCGCAAACCAGGGCGCGCTTGCCGTGCAAACCCATGTCCATCGTTATTCCTCCCTCGCGGATGCGTCCGGTATCTCGGCTTCCAGGATCTGCCGCCAGCAGTCCGGCAGCGGCGCGGGCCGCCGCGTCGCCGCATCGACGCAGACGTGCACGAAGTATCCTTCCGCCGCCGCCACGTCCGCATCCTCCCGGAACACGGCAATCTCATGCCGGATCGAGCTGTTGCCCAGCCTTGCAAGCCGCAGCCCGGCGGTCAGCCGGTCGGGAAACGCGGTTTCGGAATGGTAGCGGCAACTGCTTTCGGCGACCATCAGCAGGTGGCTGCCGCCTTGCCAGGCCAGGATGCCGCACTGTATCAACGAGTACGTGATCGTTGTATCGAAAAAGCTGTAATAGGCCGCGTTGTTCACGTGCCCGAACACGTCGTTGTCCATCCAGCGCGTGGTGATCGGGAGGAAGCGGCGGTAATCGGCACGCACGCCGGGCGAAGCTCTGCACATGGGGCGGAGATCATGGCGAGCTTCGCGCCACCGCGCCATAGCCACGCGCCGCCAAACCAGGAATCTCCGCTCATGTTGCGCCTCATGCTGCTGCTTGCCATCACGGCCGCCGCCGGATGCATGTCCCCGGGCCGCGCCGCCGCCCATGCCATCCTTCTCGACAGCGAGCCGGCGGCGCGCGCCACCGTGCCGCCGGGACCGACCGGGATCAGGTTGCGCTTCAACAGCCGGATCGACCATGCGCGCTCCCGCCTGGCGCTGCGCAGCGGCCAGACGGAGCGCGTGCTGACAATCGACCCGGCAAGCCCGGCGGATGTCATGGCAGCAATCTCCGACCTCCCGCCCGGCGACTGCGTGCTGCGCTGGCAGGTGCTGGCGGTGGACGGGCACATCACGCGGGGCGAGGTGCCGTTGACCGTGCAGGCCCAGTCTGTGCGGGCCCAGTCTTTGCGGGCGAAGTGACATGGCGCTGCTGATCGACCTGTTTGGCTACCTGTCCATCGTCCTGCACGGCCTGACCATCGGCGCGCAGAGCATGTCGGTGGGCGGCGTCCTGTTCCTGATCGCCCTGGCGCGGCCCTTCGCGGCGACGCTGCCGGACGGCGCGGCCCTGGCCCGGCGCATCGGCGTCATCGCGGGCTGGAGCGCGTTCGCCCTGACGGTTGGCGAGCTGCTGGCCGTCGCGCTGCAGGTCGCCGTGCTGATGGGCAGCGTGGACCTCAGCCTGACCGAGGCGATGACGGCGCAATTCGCGGTGGCCGGGCTGGTCAAGGCCGTCGCGGCCGGGGTGCTGGGGATCGTCCTGCTGACGCCCCGCCCGGCGCCGGCGCCGGCGTTGCTGGGGCTGTGCGCCGTGGTGCTGGCGGCGGCGGTGATGACGACCCACGCCGCCGCGCGTCTCACCGACGGTCCCGTGCTGATGGCCGCCACCGGGCTGCATATCCTGGGCGCCGCGATCTGGATTGGCGGCATTCCCTTCTTCATCGTGGCGCTGCGCCGGCTGCGGGACGGGGCCGCGTTCCGCCGGGTCGGCGCGCGGTTTTCCCGGATCAGCATGGCTGGCGTCGGCTGCATCCTCCTGTCGGCCGCGACGATGACGTGGTTCTACATCGGCTCTTGGGGCGCGGCGTATGGCACCGCCTACGGCGTGATGGTTGGCGCCAAGGCCGCGATGTTCGCGGCCCTGCTGCTGCTGGGCCTCGGCAATTTCCTGGTGGTCGAGCGGCTGCGGGCCGACCCCGCCACCCCCGTGCTGCGCTTGCGGCGCTTCGCCGAGGTGGAGGTGGGCATCGGCTTCAGCATCTTCTTCGCCGCTGCCTCCTTGACCTCCGTGCCCCCGGCGGTGGACCTGGCGCAAGACCGCGTCACCTGGGCGGAGATCGCCGAGCGCAACACGCCGCAGGTGCCCCGTCTCGCATCACCGGATCACGACAGCCTGGCGCTTCCGGAACTGCAGGCGCAGTTGGATGCGGAGGCCGCCCGCGCCAGAACAAAGGCACCGCCGGCGGTCGTGCCGGGGTCGGGCGAACTACCGGCGCGCAACGCCGCCGACATCGCCTGGAGCGAGTACAACCACCATTGGGCCGGGCTGTTCGTCGCCGCCGTGGGCCTCCTGGGATTGCTGAACCATGCCGGGCTGCGCGCGGCACGGCACTGGCCGCTGCTGCTCCTGGGCCTGGCAGGGTTCCTCCTCGTGCGGTCGGACCCCGAAGTCTGGCCGCTGGGCGAGGTCGGATTCTTCGAGAGCCTGCGCGACGTGGAGGTGCTGCAGCACCGCGCCTTTGTCGTGCTGATCGTGGCGTTCGCGCTGTTCGAGTGGGGCGTGCGGACCGGACGGCTGCGGCGCCCCGGGGCGGCGCTGGTGTTCCCGCTGCTGACCGCGGCGGGCGGGGCGCTGCTGCTGACCCACAGCCACGCGATTTCCAACGTCAAGGACCAGTTGCTGATCGAGATGTCGCACACGCCGCTGGCGCTGGCCGGAATCGGCGCCGGCTGGGCGCGCTGGCTGGAACTGCGGGCCGACGGCCCGATCCGGCGCGTGGCGGGCTGGGTATGGCCGGTCTGCTTCCTGCTCGTCGGCGCGATCCTGCTGCTTTACCGGGAAGCCTGAGCCGCCGGACGGTCCGTCCCGGCCGGCACCAGGCTGTCCCGTGCAGACAGGAACCCCGGCCCGGCGGCCAAAAGCCACAGCACAGCAAAGAACGCAATGCTTTGAACGGCCGTGCTGAGCAGCTTCATCCGGCGCTGCGTGCTGGGCCGCGCCGAGCGCAAAGCGTGAACGCAGCGATTCGGGGGCGGCAAGTCGAACGCGGAGCTTGCGCTGATTCTGTGCATGATAGACCCTTTTTGTTCGTTAAAAATTCCAGCTACAAAATGCAGATGGCTTCGGGCATCAATGTTCACTTTATGTTCCAAGGTGTGCCAAGGTCAAGCCCGTGCATTGGGCTTGATGGCCCTGAGGAGCCAACGACAGCCGATGCGCTGGGAACGCCTCGGCGAGCCGTCAGGCCGCGGGGCCGCCCGACTCGGCCATCAGCGCCGCGACCTGCTTGAGCAACGCGCCGAGTCGGATCGGCTTCTGCAGCACGACCAATCTTCCGCCAGTGAAGGAAGCCCCGGCCAATGCCAACTCGTTGCCGCTGTAGCCGGTCAGCAGGATGCAAGGCATCCCCGGCCAGCGCCGCTGCGCTTCTTGGATCAGCGCCAGGCCGTCGGTGTCCGGCATGGACAGGTCGGTGATGAGCAGGTCGGCCGGCTCCCCGTGTTCCAGATGCGCAAGGGCCGGCGCCGTGCTTCCGAAGCTCGCGACGGCATAGCCTGACGCTTCCAGCATTTCGCCCATCGCTTCGAGGATTTCGGCGTCGTCATCGACCAGCATGATGCGGCGCGGGCCTGCGGCGGCGCCGGCCGGGGCGCTGCCCGCCGCCGCGTCCGCCGGGGCGCAGACTTGCGGCAGGAACAGGCTCGCCGTGGTGCCTTGCCCGGCTTGGCTGCGCAGGACCAGCCGGCCGCCGGACTGCTCGGCGAAGCCGCGCGCCTTCGCGAGGCCCAGGCCCGTGCCGCGTCCACGCGCCTTGGTGCTGAAGAACGGCTCGGTGGCGCGCTTCAGCACGTCGGGGGACATGCCGGGACCGGTGTCGCTGACGCTGATCCGGATGAAGCGCCCCGCCCTTAGCCCGGCGCCGCCGCCGTCCACCGCCTCGGCCGACAGCCTGAGCGTGTGGACCGGCTCCCGTGACCCGTCAGCCGGCCCGTTGCCGTCCATCGCGTCCTGGGCGTTGGCCGCAAGGTTGGCCAGCGCCGTTTCAAGTTGGTCCTTGTCCACCCAAGCCGGCGGCAGGATGTCGGGCAGGGCGAGTTCGACGGCGACCCGGTCGCCCAGGGTGCCCGCGAGGACATCGCGCAGGTCGGTCAGCAGCCGGGCGACATCGACCGTATCCGCTTGCAGGGCGCTGCGCCGGGCGAAGCTGAGCAGGTGCCGCGTGACCACGGCGCCGCGCTCGGCCGCATCCACGACCAACCCGGCCAGCCGCTCCACCGAGGCGGCATTGTCCGGGCGCCGCTGGATCAGCCGGGCACCCCCGGCAATCGCTTGCAGCACGTTATTGAAGTCATGCGCGACGCCGCCGGCCATTTGGCCCAGGGCCTCCATGCGCCGCGTTTGCCAAAGGGTCTCCTGGGTCGCGACGCGCTCCGCCACTTCCTCCGACACGCGCTGCTCCAGGGTTGCGGCCAAGTCCTGTACGGCCGCCTCCGCCGCCCGCCGGTGCGAGATGTCCTGCACGGCGACGACGACACCGGCCAGCCGCCCGCTGCCGTCGCGGGTGAGCGCCAGGTGGCTGGCCGCCCAGACATGGCTCGCATCAGCCCGCACCAGGCGGCTCTCGATCCGGAACGGCCGCCCGGTGGCGAGCATCTGGGCGTGCTGCTGCAGGTGCGACGGGCGATCCTCGGGGTGCGTCAGTTCATGCAGCGCCAACGTCCGTAGGCGGCTTTCTCCGTGGCCGGTCAATTGGCAATAGCAAGGGTTCGCCAAGCGGATGCGCCCATCCAGCCCGGTCTGCACGATGCCGATCGGGGCGGTGCTCAAGACGGCGTCGAGCCGGGCCTCCACCTCGCGCAGCGCCGCCTGGGATTGGCGGAGCGTCCGCTTGAGATGGCCGCTGTGCTGCCAGCCGAGCAACAGGGCCGCCGGCATCGCGTATTGCATGTATTGCATCATGCGTGCCATCGGCGGTTGCCCAACCTGGGCCTCTATCGCGTGTCGTGCTCTGGTCATGGAGGCACAACGCCGGACGGTGGCGTCGGCTCCCGCCGAGTGTCTCGTTTCAGTGCCGGGCTAAGCATCATTCTGCGAAGCGTGTCCTCGGAGAAAGCGGAGCTTTGCTCCACGCGCAGCAAGAAAAATGATGCGTCCCCAACGACTCCTAAGCAGGCATCCGTGGCACAAGCCACGAATGCCTGCTTAGGTGTCCCGCGCTGTCAGGCTGCCGCTTCGCGCTTGCGGCGGCCGGGCAGCACGGCCTCCGGCGCGCTGTCGTCGGGCGTTTGCAGGGCCGTCAGCAGGGCCTTGCGCAAGACGGCCAGCTTGCGCTCGTTCTCGATCTTCAGCCCGAACACATCTTTGACATAGAACACGTCGACGGCCCGCACGCCGTAGGTCGTGACGTGGGCCGACGCGATCTGCAGCCCTTGCTCGCTGATGGCGGCCGTCACGTCGTGCAGCAGGCCCGGGCGGTCGCGGCCGTTCACCTCCAGCACCGTGTGCGTGTTGCTGGCGCGGTTATCGACCACGACCCGCGGCGGCACGTGGATCGCCCGCATTCGCCGGCCCAGCAATGCCCGGGACGCCCGGCGGATTTCTCCGGCCAGCGCCAGCCGCCCGGACAGCGCCTGATCGATCAGCACGTGCAGCCGGGCCAGGCGGTGCGGCGCGTCGAAGGCGCCCCCGGCCGTGTCCTGGATCCAGAAGGTGTCGAGCGCGCTGCCGTTGGTCAGCGTGTGGATGCGCGCATCGACGATGGACGCGCCCGCGACCGCCAAGGCGCCGGCAATCCGGCTGAACAGCCCGGCGTGGTCGGCGGTGTAGATCGTCACCTCCGTCACCGCGCGGGCCGGCAACGGTTCCGTATCGACGGTGAGCGGCGCGCCCCGGCGCTCCGCGTCGCGGATCAGCCGGGCGTGCCGGGCATGGGTTTCGGGATCGAAGCTGAGCCAGTAGCCGGGGTAGCCGAGACCATAATAGAAGTCCCGGTCGGCCTCTGGCCAATCGGTCAGGTAATGCCCGGCCGCCTCCTTGGCCCGCGCCACCCGCACGTCGCGCTCGGTGGTGGCGAGGCCGCCGGCCAGCACGTCGGCGACCCGGGAATACAGCTCCCGCAGCAAGGTCGCCTTCCAGCCGTTCCAAACCTTGGCGCTGACGGCGCGCATGTCGGCCACGGTCAGCACCAGCAGCAGCTTGAGCCGCTCCGGCGACTGGATGGTGTCGGCGAGGTCGAGGATGGTCTTGGGGTCGTCGATGTCGCGCTTGAACGCCGTCTGGCTGAGCATCAGGTGGTGCAGCACCAGCCAGCTCACGGTTTCCGTTTCCTCGGCCGACAGGCCGATGGCCGGGCCGATCTGGATGGCAAGCTCGGCCCCGAGTTCGGAATGGTCGCCGCCGCGGCCCTTGGCGACGTCGTGCAGCAGCGTCGCGGCATACAGCGCCCGGCGGGATTGCAGATCCTCGACCAGGCCGGAGGCGATGGGCGCCACGTCCGTCAGCTCGCCCCGTTCCAGGGCGTTGAGCACGCGCACCGCCTCGATCGTGTGCTCATCGACGGTGAACACGTGATAGGTGTCGAACTGCATCTGCCCGACGATGCGCGCCCAATCCGGGATGTAGCGCCCGAGGAAGCCGGTCTCGTTCAAGATGGCCAGCCACTTCGCGCCGCCCGCCCGGCTGTGCTCGCCGTCGCGCCCGCAGAGCAGGTCGAGGAAGACCGCCGCCGCCGCCGGGTCGCCGCGGAGCTGGATCGCCCCGCGCTCGTGGCGGATCAGCGCGCGGAGCGCCAGCGGGTGCAGCTCCAACGCCCGGTCCCGCGCCACTTGCAGGATGCGCAGCATGGCGATGGGATGATGGCCGAACTGCCGGCCCGGCGCGGACATCAGCTTGCCGTCCGCCAGCACGAAGCCCTGTTCCAGCAGCGCCGCGTCCGTCGTGCCTGCCAGCGCCGGCGGTCCCAGGGCGGCGCGCACGATGGCCGGCTCCAGCACCATCGTGATCCGGGTGATCTCGCGCGCCGTCAGGAAGTAGTGGCGCATGAACCGCTCGACGCCGTCCTGCCTTCCGTGCCGGATGTAGCCCATGCGGGCGCCGACGACTGGCTGCAGGTCGAAGGTCAGCCGGTCCTCGGCGCGGCCGGCGACGTAGTGCAGGTGGAAGCGCACGGTCCACAGGAAGTCCCAGGACCGCCGGCCGTGCTTGGCTTCCTGGTGGGTCAGGATGCCGCCGCCGGGGCTTTCGGGACCGACCAGCTCGCCCATGACCTGGGTGTCGAACACGTAGCGCGACATCCAGTACAGCGTCTGCATGTCGCGCAGGCCGCCGCGGCCTTCCTTGATGTTGGGCTCGACCAGGAACGGCGTTTCGCCGTAGCGGTGGTGGCGGGCGTCGCGCTCGGCCTGCTTGGCCGCGATGAAGCCGCCGGCCCCGGAGTCGGCGCAGGATTGCTTGAAGCGCGCCTGGAACGCCTCGAACAGCCCGGCGTCCCCGGCCAGCAGCCGCGCGTCGAGCAAGGAGGTGCGGATCGTGAGGTCCCGCTCTCCCTCCGCGATGCACTCCGCCACCGACCGCGTGGCGTGGCCGACCTTGAGGCCAAGGTCCCACAGGAAGTACAGCATGAACTCAACCGCGGCGAGCGTCGGGGCGGCGGGGTGGTCCGCGGTGATGAACAGAAGGTCGATGTCGCTGAACGGCGCCAGCACGCCGCGCCCGTAGCCGCCGGTGGCGACGACGGCCATCCGTTCGGACCGGGCTGCGTCGTAGCCGGTCGCATCCGTGCAGGCGTAGTCGCGCAGCGCCCCGATCACGCCGTCCGTCAGCCGGCCCAGCAGCCGCCCGGCCTGCAGCCCGCTCATGCCCCCGGCCTCGAACCGCTCCCGCACATGGTGCTGCACGCGGGTCAGATAACGGCGGAAGATGCTGAGCGCGGCGTCGCGCGGCGGCGGCCTGCCGCCGGACGCGGCGCCGCAGAGCGCCGTGGTCAGGAGCGTGACGGCCTCCTCGGGCCGGTCGGGCAAGGGCAGGATTTGGGACATCAACCCTATGTTACGCCTGGATTTGCCGGGGGAACAGCAGCGAGTGCCTTGAGGCGATAGAGAATCTCCACCGCGTCCCGGGGCGTCAGCCGGTCGGGATCGACCTCTTCCAGCGCGTCCCGCAGCGCGTCGGGCGCTGCTGCGGTTTCTTGGGCGATTTCGTGGGCAGGTTCAATGGCGGGATCGTGAACGGCCGGGGCCAACTGGGCGAACAGCGGCAGCTCCGCCGGCCTGCCATGGCGGCCCTTCTCCAGCGCGCCGAGCAGCGCCGCCGCCCGGCGCACCGTGGCCTGCGGCACGCCGGCCAGTTGCGCCACGTGCACGCCCCAGCTGCGGCCCGCCGCGCCCTCCGCGACCTCATGCAGGAACACGACGCTGCCGCGCCATTCCTTGACC
>CAXTUQ010000110.1:744-12683 GCA_964247405.1 uncultured Acetobacteraceae bacterium | reverse complement strand
GGTCGAGGTCGGCTTGATCGGGCGGGAAAGCGTGGTCGGGTCCTCGGTGCTGCTCGCGGCTGACCCGGCGCCGTCCTTGCAGGCCGTGATGCAGGTGCCCGGGACGGCCTACGGCATTCGCGCCGATCTCCTGCACGCCAGCCTGGAACACGCGCCGGCACTCCGCCGGGCGATGCGGCAAGCCTTGGAGACGCTCGTCGCGCAACTCGCGCAGGTGGCGGCCTGCAACAGCTGCCATACGCTGCCCGAGCGTCTGGCGCGCTGGCTGCTGATGGCGCATGATCGCGTGGACGGCGACGAGTTGCCGCTGACCCAAGACCTGTTGGCGGCCGTGCTGGCGGTTCGCCGGCCCGGCGTCACCATCGCCATGGGCGCGCTGCAAGCCGCTGGCCTGTTGCGGCGCAGCCGCGGCCGGATCGTGATTTGCGACCGTCCGGGCCTTGAGGCGGCGGCATGCGGCTGCTATGCCAAGCTGTGTCATTTTGTGACAAATCTCGGGTAATTGGTCCCATAATTTGTCTTTAGGTACGTTTTCGAACGTCCGTGCGCCAGCAAACGTTGCACAAGGCCGCCGAACAGTGCCTAGAAGTAGCTCTGCCTGAGCTTCTCTTCAACTGTCCTTCCTGGATTCAGCGATGCCCGTGGTGCCCGCGGCCGAAAACATCAGTTTTCGCAACGAATTGCTGCGTGCCCTGCCCGCCGACGAGCTTCAGCGGCTGCGTCCGCACTTGGTGCCGGTGACGCTCGTCGTGTCGCAGGTCCTGCACGAGGCCGATGCCCCGATCGACGAGGTGTTCTTCCTTGAGTCCGGCCTGGCGTTCCTGACCGCGGACACCCGGGACCATGGCCTGGTTGAAGTCGGCATGACGGGACGCGACGGCTTCGTTGGCCTGGCGGTGCTGCTCAGCCCCGAGCCGTTCAGCGTGCATCGCGCCTTTGTCCAGATCCCGGGCCGTGCCTATCGCCTCCGCGCCACGGCGCTTCGCGAGATGGCGGAGGCGCTGCCGACGCTGCGCGACCGCTGCTTGCGCTATGTGCAGGTCATGCTGATGCAGAACTCGCAGATTGCGGCGTGCAACGCCCGGCATGAGCTGCCGGGCCGGCTGGCGCGCTGGCTGCTGATGAGCCGGGACCGCATCGACGGCGACGACCTGCCGATGACCCAGGAGTTCCTGTCCGCCATGCTGGGGGTACGCCGGGCCGGCATCTCCGTCGTGGCGAACGCGTTGCAGGGGCAGGGCTTGATCCGCCAATCGCGCGGGCGCGTCACGGTCCTGGATCGTGCCGGGTTGCAGGAGAAGGCGTGCACCTGCTACCGCATGATCGAGCACAACCGCGCCAGGATCATGGGCACGCCCCGCACGGCGGATGCGCCGCCGGGTCCGCAGTTCGGGACGCGCCGTCTCCCGTGATGCCGCTGGCGCGGTGGGCGTCGGGACCGGCGCCATCGACCGCAGCATTGCAGGAGGCGCCAGCATGGCCGGGGACGACGCCGCACCGTTGAACGACGCCCAGGCGTCCCTGAGCCGGCTGGCCGCCGCCGGGGCGACGCCGGCCCGCATCGCCCAGGAGGTCGGCGTCATCGTGGCCGGATGGGCGTCCGAGCCGGACATGGGCGGCGCCACGGCGCAGGCCCGGATCGAGAGCCTGTGGGACGGCTTCACCCGGGATGCGGCGGAGCTGCAGGAGCAGATCGGCGACGCCGCCGGACCGGACAAGCAGGCGCTGACGCTGGCCCGGCGGCAGCTTGCGGCGCTGCGGGCCGTGGCCGCCGCCCTCCTCGCCGTGCATGGACGGCTATCCGGCTCATCGGATTGAGACAGGGGCAATTCTCGCGCCTTGCAACACGAACCCCGCCCCGACATAACGAGACCCAAACGGGGTATGTGGCAGCACCTGCCTTACCATAACGGAGACGTCGCGATGTGGGTCTTGCTGTTGCTTCCCTTTATCGGGTTGCTGTGGGTGCCGTTCTACAACGCCGCATCGCCCTCGCTGTTCGGGTTTCCGTTCTTCTATTGGTATCAGCTTGCCTGGGTGCCCGTGACCGCGGTCCTGACCTGGATCGTGTATCGCAGCGCCGGCCATGGGGATGAGCCATGAGCGTCGCCGCCGACCTCGACTGGACGGCGCTGTCCGTCTGCATCTTCTTCTTCGCCCTTGTCACCGTGATGGGGTTCGCCGCCTCGCGCTGGCAGAAGGGCACGGCCGACCACGCCCACCTTGACGAGTGGGGCCTGGGCGGGCGCAACTTCGGCACCTGGATCACCTGGTTCCTGGTCGGCGGGGACTTCTATACGGCCTACACCGTGATCGCGGTGCCCGCCCAGGTGTTCGCCATCGGCGCGCAGGGCTTCTTCGCGCTGCCTTACACCATCGTCGTGTATCCCATCGTGTTCGCCATCATGCCACGGCTTTGGACCTTCGCGCAGCGGCACGGCCACGTCACCGCCGCCGATGTCGTTTATGGCCGCTACGGCTCCCGCGGGCTGGAGCTTGCGGTGGCTGTCACCGGGCTGCTGGCGACCATGCCGTACATCGCGCTGCAGCTTGTCGGCATGGAGGTGGTGATCAAGGCGCTGGGCCTCACCGGCGAGCTGCCGTTGATCGCGGCGTTTGCGATCCTGGCGCTTTACACCTACTCGGCCGGGCTGCGCGCCCCGGCGCTGATCGCCTTTGTCAAGGACATCATGATCTACATCGTCGTAATCACGGCGGTGGCGTTCATCCCTTACAAGCTCGGCGGCTACGGCGCGGTGTTCGAGGCGGCGGGCCAGGTGTTCGCGCAGAAGCCGCCCACGCCGCCATCGGGATTGGTGCTCAAGGCGTCGCAGTACTGGCCCTATGCCACGCTGGCGCTCGGCTCGGCGCTGGCGGCGTTCATGTACCCGCACACGCTGACCGGCATCTTCGCCTCCAAGTCGGCCAACACCATACGCAAGAACGCGATCCTGCTGCCGGCCTACACCCTGCTGCTTGGCTTGATCGCGCTGCTCGGCTACATGGCGCACGCGGCGGGGGTGAAGCCCGCGACGCCGAACGACACGGTGCCGCAACTGTTCCGCACCCTGTTCCCCGGGTGGTTCGCCGGGTTCGCCTTCGCCGCGGTCGCCGTCGGCGCGCTGGTGCCGGCCGCGGTGATGTCCATCGGCGCCGCCAACCTGTTCACCCGCAACGTTTGGAAGGCCTACGTCAACCCGGGCGTCACCCACGCCGGGCAGGCACAGGTTGCCAAGATCACCAGCCTTCTGGTCAAGCTGGGCGCGCTGCTGTTCATCCTGTTCGCGCCGGTGCAGTACGCGCTCGACCTGCAGTTGCTCGGGGGCTTGTGGATTTTGCAGACCTTCCCGGCCGTCGTGTTCGGGCTGTTCTTCAACTGGTTCCGCGCCCCGGCGCTGCTGCTCGGCTGGGCCGTCGGGTTCTTCGGAGGGAGCGCCATCGCCTACATGGACGGGCTGAAGCCGTTGCATACCGTGGTGATCGGCGGGACGGGCTACACCGTGTATGTCGGGCTGCTGGCGGTGCTGGCGAACATCCTGGTGGCCGCGGTCGCCAACGTGGCGCTGCGCGCGACGGGCACCGGCATCGCGCCCACCGCGCAACGGCTGTGACGGGACCGGCCTTGCCGCCGGCTGTGTCCTGGGCGAGCATCCCGGCGCAAGGCAGGGGAGGGATGCGTGAATTGGCGAGGCTGGGCGCTTGCGTTCCTGTTGACGGTTGGCGGCGGCGCGGCGGCCCGGGCTGAGGCAGCGGTCAAGCTGGGCGTGCTGACCGACCTGTCGGGGGTTTACTCGGACGCGACGGGCGCCGGGTCGGTGGTGGCGACGCGCATGGCGGTCGAGGACTGCCTCCTCGCCGAATGCCGGGGCATGACGATCGAGGTCATCGCCGCGGACCATCAGAACAAGCCGGACGTGGCGCTCGCCATCGCGCGGGAATGGGTGGACACCGGGCACGTGGATGCGCTGGTCGATATGTCCAACGCGGCGATCCAGCTCGCCATCGCGCCGTTCGTGGCGCAGAAGGACCGGGTGGCGCTGTTTGCCGGCGGCACCGCCCGGCTGTCCGGCGACGCGTGCCAGCCGGAGCACATCGTGCAGTGGATGTGGGACACCTACGCGCAGGTCGGCGGCGTCGCGCGCCGCCTGACCCGGCCGGGGACGACGTGGTTCCTGGTGACGGCCGACTACGCGTTCGGCACGCAGTTCGAGGCCGATGCCAAGGCCATTGTCGGCGCCGCGGGTGGCCGTGTCCTCGGCTCGGCCCGCCACCCGTTCCCCAGCACCGACCTGTCGTCACCCATCTTGCAGGCGCAGGCATCCGGCGCGGACATCGTGGCGCTGGCCAACGCCGGGGCGGACACGGTGAACGCGATCAAGCAGGCGCACGAGTTCGGCGTGGGAATGGGGGCGCAGCGACTGGTGGCGTTCTACCTGTCGGTGCTGGACGTGAAGGGGCTGGGCCTCGCCGCCGCAGCCGGCACCGTGCTGACCGAAGGGTTCTACTGGGACATCGACGACGGCACGCGCGCCTTTTCCCGTCGCTTCCTGGCCCGGCAGGGCGCCATGCCGTCGCAAATCCAGGCCGGGCTGTACTCCGCCGTGCGCCACTACCTGAAAGCTGTCGCCGCCTCCCGCGGGACCGATGCCCGCACCGTCATCCGCACGATGCACGCGCTGCCGATCTCCGATGAGGTCGTGCGCCATGCGGAGTTGCGCCCCGACGGCCGCATGGTGCACGACTACTACGTGTTCGGCGTGAAACAGCCCGAGCAGTCGCACGACGCTTGGGATCTCTACGCGCTGCTGGACACGATCCCGGGCGCGGACGCCTTCCGCCCAGTGGCGGCGGGCGGCTGTCCGCGCTTGCTGCAATGATGCGAGGCACCATGGCCCACCGACTCATCGACTTGTCCGTCCCGCTGCGCGCCGACGTCGCCAGCGACCCGCCGGACATGCTGCCGAAGATCGAGTACATCGACCACCACCAGTCCGCGCCCCGCCTTGCCGAGTACTTCGGCGTCCGCGTGGACCAACTGCCCGAAGGCCAGTACGCCGCCATCGAGCGCTGCGCCATCAGCAGCCACAACGGCACGCACGTGGACGCGCCCTACCACTACTTCTCCCGCATGGACGAGGCCGTGACGCCCGGCGGCGTGCCGTCCATGCGGATCGACGAGGTCCCGCTCGACTGGCTGTACCAGCCCGGCGTCAAGCTGGATTTCCGGCACCTTCCCGACGGCTATGTCGTGCAGCCCGCGGACATTGAAGCGGAACTCGCCCGCATCGGCCATGCGCTGCAGCCGTTGGAAATCGTGGTCGCCAACACCCGCGCCGGCGCGCGCTACGGCGAGGCGGACTACGTGGACACCGGCTGCGGCATGGGGCGCGCGGCCACGCTGTGGCTGACCGAGCGCGGCATCCGCGTGGTCGGCACCGACGCCTGGAGCTGGGACGCGCCGTTCAGCCATACCCGGCGCCGGGTGCAGGAAACGGGCGACGCCGGGCTGATCTGGGAAGGGCACCGCGTCGGGCGGGACCGCGCCTACTGCCAGATCGAGAAGATGCACAACCTGGAGGCGCTGCCGCCGGACGGGTTCCTCATCTCCGCCCTCCCGGTCAAGCTGCACCGCGGCTCCGCCGGCTGGACCCGTGCCGTGGCGATCCTCCATGCCTGACAAGGGCGGTGCCCGTTTGGCGCTCCTCGCGTTGGGGGCCGTCCTGGCGCTGGCCGCGCCGTCCCATGCGGAACCGACTTCCGAGGAGCCGGCCTATGGCGCCGAGCTGGAGGAGTTTTCCTACCCGTTCCCGGTCCAGCATCGGCAATTCACCGCGCAAGGCCAGCAGCTTGCGATGGCCTACATGGACGTGCGGCCCGACCAGCCGAACGGCCGCAGCGTCGTGCTGCTGCACGGCAAGAACTTCTGCGCCGCCACCTGGGAGCAGACCATTTTGGCCCTGCGCGGGGCCGGCTACCGGGTGATCGCGCCGGATCAGGTCGGCTTCTGCAAATCGACCAAGCCGGAACACTACCAGTTCAGCTTCCAGCAGCTCGCCGCGAGTACTCACGCCCTACTGACGGAACTCGGCGTGTCCCGCGCGACGGTGCTCGGCCATTCCACCGGAGGTATGCTCGGCATCCGCTATGCGCTGATGTATCCCGGCGAGGTTGAGCAACTCGTGTTGGTGGACCCGATCGGGTTGGAGGACTGGAAGGCCAAGGGCGTGCCCTGGCAAAGCGTTGACGCCTGGTATCGGCGCGAGCAGGCCGCCACGGCGGACCGGATCAGGGATTACGAGCGCGCGACCTATTATGCCGGCACCTGGCAGCCGGAGTACGAGCGTTGGGTGCAGATGCTGGCCGGGATGGCGCGCGGCGCCGGGCGGGACCGGGTCGCCTGGGATTCGGCCCTGCTTTACGACATGATCTTCACCCAGCCGGTCGTTTATGAGCTGGGCCAGCTTTCGATGCCGGTCCTGCTGATGATCGGCGACAAGGACACGACGGCCATCGGCAAGGACCTGGCGCCGGCGTCCGTGCAGGCCACGCTGGGCGACTATCCCAGACTCGGCCGGGCCGCCGCGGCGGCGATCCCGCAGGCCCGGCTGGTCGAGTTCGCCGACCTGGGCCACGCCCCGCAGATCCAGGCGCCCGACCGGTTCCACAAGGCGCTGCTGGACGGGCTGCGGCCAGGCGGCCCGGCGCCGGGGCGCTGACGAGGTAAGCCATGACCGACACGCACGGTCCCATCCATGCCTTCCTGCGCGGCACCGGCCGCGACGGGCGCGGACGCCTCCTCTCCGACGTGCTCGCGTTCGACGACGCGCGGATCGAGGCGGTGCACGACTTCATTCAATGGCTGTTCCCGCTGGCAGAGGCTAGCCGCACCGTACCGGGTGCGCCGGTGCTGGGTGCTGTGGAGGCGGCAGCGATCCGCGGCGACCCGCAGGCCCAGGCCGGGTTTCGCGCCGGGCTGGAGCGCATGGTGCGCTTCTACGCAGACACGGACGGCTGGCTGACCGGGTATGACCACAACCACCTGCGCATCACCCGGATCATCGCCGCGACGCGGAACTTGCTCGGCGTAGCCGAGGCGTTCGCGTTTTACACGGGGATCTTCGGCCGGAACGTGGCGCTGGGCGGCCCGGTGAACCGCGAGAGCCTGCGGTATTGGGACGCGGCGCTGGGCTGACCCATGTTGAAGCGGTCCAACGCCGTGGGAAGCGTTTACATTGTCCTGCTGCTTGCCTTGTGCCTGCTGTGGGGTCCCGCATTGGCCCAGACGGCGCCCGCTTTCACCGAGACGGCCTGCGACCTGCCGGACGTGTCGCCGGGCATCCTCCCAAGGCTGCGGTGCGGGACGGTCAGCGTTCCCCGCGACTACAGCCGCCCCGGCGCCGAACGGTTCGCTCTGGCCGTGGTCGTTGTCCAAAGCACGAACCATCCGGCGCTGCCCGATCCGCTGCTCTACATCAGCGGCGGTCCCGGCGGGCCGCTGACCGTTTATGCCGGCTATCAGGCCGCCCATCCCTACGCGCCGGGCCGGGACCTGATCCTGGTCGATCAGCGGGGCACGGGCCGGTCGGAGCCGCATCTTTGCCCAGACCTCAAGGGAGAGTTCGCCAAAGCCATCGCCGCGGTCGCCATGGGACCCGAAGCGGAGATGGAGGCCCGGCGCCGTGCGATTTACGCAGCCTGCCGCGAGCAGGCGACTGCTCAGGGCATCGACCTCAAGGACTTCGGCACGTCCGTCACGGTCGAGGATTTCAATACCGTGCGGCAGGCGCTCGGCGTGGCGCGGTGGAACGTGTTCGGCGTGTCGTACGGCACCACCGTCGCGATGACGCTGATGGCCCGCCACCCCGAGACGGTGCGTGCTGCCGTGCTTGATTCGGTCAACCCGCCGGACCCGCTGCTGCCCCTCCATTCGGGCAACGTCGCCGCGGCACGAAACGCGTTCTTCCGGTTTTGCAGCGAGGACGAGGCGTGCGCCTCCGCGTTCCCAAACCTTGCCGGCACCTACGAGAACACGCTGAGGCGGCTTGAACAAGCGCCCCTCTCCGTGCCGCTTCCTGCGGAGATGCGCTTTTCCGGCAATCAAGGGTTGTTGACGGCGGCATTGTTCGAGTTTGTCGTGGGTCGGCTAGTTTACTACCCAAGGTTCTACCCGGGGCTGCCACGCCTCATCGACACGGTGCATGACGGCGACACGTCGGCGTTTGCCGCAAGCCTGGCATCCTTGCTGGCGGAGGCAACGGACCGGGATACAGGGACGAGCTTCGCAGCAAACGCCGCGGTCGATTGCCGCGACCGGTCTGGGTATCGCTTGCCGACTGGCAGCACGGACATATCCGAGCGGCTTTCGCTCTACGGCGTTTGTGACGACTGGTCAGATCTGGGACCACCGCCACTGGTTCCGCTCAATGCCGAAATGCCGACGTTGGTTCTGGCGGGACAGTTCGATCCCAACGCCACGCCAACCGCCAGCCGCCACGTCGCTGACCTGATCGGCCCCCACGCCCAATGGGTCGAGTTCGCCCACAGCGGCCACAGCGTCCGGTCCACCTCCCCATGCGCGTCCAGGATCGTGGCCGATTTCGTGGACCAGCCAGCCCGGCCGCTGGACACGTCGTGCGCCAGCCGGCCCGAGCCGATCCGGTTCCTGCCGAGACAATAAACGCAGCCCGCCTCGTATAGACGGCTTGGTTGAATAAACCGTCGTCCGCCGATGGGTTCCACCCATCCTACGGCATGGGTCGCGTAGGATGGGTGGAACCCATCGGCAACCGCGCGCGGGTCGATCAATGGCGCCGCCCGCCTCACTCCCCCCGCCAAACCGGCGCCCGCTTGCCGAGGAACGCCTCCATCCCTTCGCGGAAGTCGGCGCTCATGTAGCACATCAGCAGCAGGTCATGGTCCGCGTCGCCCGGCGGCGCTGAACGTTCCTTGATGCGGCGCAGCGCCTCTTTCGTCGCGTGCAGGGTCAACGGCGCGTTGGCGGCGACCTGCCGGGCGAGTTCGTCCGCGCGCTGGGCGAGGGCCGCCGCGTCCGGCAGAAGTTCGCTCACGAGGCCGATGGCCCGGGCCTCCTCCGCCTCGATCAGCCGGGCGGTGAACACCATGTCCTTCACCTGGGCCGGGCCGATCAGGGCGGCCAGGCGGGCGTAGTTGGCCACGCTGAGGCAGTTGCCCAGCGTGCGCGCGATGGGGAAGCCGAAGCGCAGGGTGCCGGCCGCGATCCGCAGGTCGCAGCACGCCGCCATGCCCGCGCCACCCCCGGTGCAGGCGCCGGCGATGGCCGCGATGGTCGGCACCCGCAGCCGCTCCAACGCACCGAGCACGCGGTCGATCCGCGCCTCGTACTCCAGCGCGTCCTCCGGCGTCCTGAACGCGCGGAACTGCGAGATGTCGGTGCCGGCGGCGAACGCCTTGTCCCCGGCGCCGGTCAGGATCAATGCGCGCACCGACCGGTCCGCCTCGATCTCCGCGCAGATCTCGGCCAGGCGCTCGTACATGCTGAACAGCATGGCGTTGCGCGCTTGCGGGCGGTTGAAGGTGACGCGGGCGATGCCGTCCCGGACCTCGTAAAGAAGGTCCGCCGGGCCGTCCGCCGCCATCAGCTTTTCACCAGGCTGCACCCGCCTTCGCTCATCGGCCGGAAGGCCTGGTCGGCGGGCGTCGTCGCCGCGAGCTTCAGCATGTCGAGCGGCCCCTTGCTCTCTTCCAACGTCTTGACCTGCATCAGGTAGGACGGATGGATTTTGCGCCCGTCCTCCCGGATGCGCCCGGCGCCGAAGCAGTCGTCGTCGGTCGGCGTCGCCTTCATGTGCGCGACCGCCGCCGCCCCGTCCGCCTTCGCCGCCGCGGTGCCGAGCGACGCCACCGTCTTCAGGTAATGCAGCGCCGCCGCGTAGCACCCGGCCTGGATCATGTTGGGCGGCTGCGACGGGGTTTTCGGCTTGATCCGCTCCCAAAACATCCGCGTGCGGTCGTTCAGGTCCCAGTAGAAGCTCTCGGTCATCACCAGCCCCTGGCTGTCCTCCAGCCCGACCGAGCGCACGTTGCCGTCATACATCAGCATCGCCGCGATGCGCATGAACTTGGTCAGCCCGAACTCGTGCGCCTGCTTGATGCAGTTCACCGTGTCGGTGCCCGAGTTGCACAATCCCAGCACCTTGGCGCCCGAGGCTTGCGCCTGCAGCAGCAGCGAGCTGAAATCCGTCGTCTCCGGGAACGGGTAGGACCGCGCGCCGAGCACCTTGCCGCCGGCCTCCTGCACGAAACGCGCGGTGTCGCGTTGGAGCTGCTGGCCGAACACGTAGTCCGCGGTGATGAAGAACCAGGAATCGCCGCCCGACTTCACCATGGCGCCGCCCGTGGACTTCGCCAGCATGTAGGTGTCGTAAGTCCAGTGCACCGTGTTCGGGCTGCACTGCGCGCCGGTCAGGTCGGTGGTCGCCGCGCCCGAGTTCAGGTAGACCTTGTTCTTCTCCCGGCACACCGTGTTGACCGCGAGCGCCACGGAGCTGGTCGGCACGTCGATGATCGCGTCCACGCCGCCCTCGTCGAACCAGCGCCGGGCGATGCCGGCGCCGATGTCGGGCTTGTTCTGGTGGTCGGCCGACAGCACCTCGGCCTTGACCTCCGGATGCAGCCGGGCGAACTCCTCCACCGCTTGCCGCACGCACAACACCGAGAGCGGCCCGGTGTCGTCGCGGTAGTTGCCGGACTGGTCGTTCAGCACGCCCAGGCGGATCGGCGCGCCTTGCGCTGCGGCCCGGCGGGACAGCCCGGGGAGCAGGGCCGATGCGGCGGCGGCGCCGAGCGCCGCGCGGCGGGTGACGGTCATGGACGATCCTCTCTTGGTCTTGTTTGCCGGGCAGGGATCGTGCGTGCGAATGCCCTCGCGTTCAAGTCACGCCTTTTGCAGATGTCAGGGCGCTTCCGGGTCGGGCGCGAGGAGGAACTCCTCGACGACGGAGAAAAGCTGGCGGCGGTTCTTCTCCATCATGACCGTGTGGGTGCCCTCGCCGATCTCCGTGTAGCGCTTCCACGGCGCGCGGGTGATCAGCGGGAACAGCGCCTGCGCCATGACGCGCGGCGTGTCGCGGTCCCATTCGCCGTGCACCAGCAGGGTCGGCGCGGCGATGGCGGCGGGGTCATAGGTGGGGTGGCCGTTGCCCCAAAGCTCCCGGATGTCCTGCACCACGCCGTTCGGCGCGCGCAGCACGGGCGGGTCCTGCGCCGCGCCCGCCGGGTCGGTCGCCCAGGTGGCCTTCTGCCAGGCGTCGAACCAGCCCTCGGGAATCAAGCTTGCCTGCTTGTCCGGCGGCACGCCGTTCAGCCAGCGCTGCCGGGCCGACTCGCGGCTCACCGTGCGGTAGGCGCCGAGCTTGCCAGAAGCGGGCGCGGGCGCTGCCCCCGGCACGGTCCAGATCGGCGCGTACAGCACCAGGCGCTCCACCTTCTGCGGCTGCGCCGCCGCGAACCCGGCGGCGACCGTGGTGCCCCAGGACCAGCCCATCGCGTCCAGCCTCTGCAGGCCGCGGCGCTTCAGCACGTAATCGACCACGGCGCCGTAGTGCCGCACCGCGTCCGCCGTGGTCTCGACCGGCGCGTTGGCCTCGGCGGGCTGCGCCATCGCGGCGGGACGCGACGACTTGCCGTAGCCCGGCAGGTCGAGCAGGTAAACGTCGAAGCCGCGCTCGGCCAGGTCGTCCATGAAGGACGCGCCGCCGAGCGGCAGGTCGAACGCCGTGCTGGCCGGGTAGGTCGCGCCGTGCACGAAGACCAGCGTGCGGGCCGCGCCGCCGGTCAGTTGTGCCGGGTGCTTGTTGCGCACGTAGATGTCGATGCCCGGGTCGCCGGACGGTATCATCGCGTCCTCCGCCACGATCGGCGGCTTTTGCGCGGCGGCCGGGGCGGCGAGCAGCGTCAGC
>CAXTUQ010000110.1:0-734 GCA_964247405.1 uncultured Acetobacteraceae bacterium | reverse complement strand
CTCTAGGGAACCGTCGCCAAACAGTGGCAAATCCACGGCGACCGCGAGCGCGGCGCTCCGGGGCGTCATGGTTCCGTCCCTTCCTGGGCATCGCCCGCCATCCGCGCCGGACGCAGGCCGCCGTAGCCGTGCCAGGATCCGGCCACCAGCCAGCCGGCATCGACCGGCAGGGTGATCCCGGTGATCGCGGACGCGTCGTCGGAGGCGAGGAAGCTGCACGCCCGGGCGATCTCCTCCGGCGCCACCAGCCGGCCCATGGCGGAAGCCTCCGCCAGCGCCGCCGGGTTTCGCTGCCCGGCATCAGTGGCGGCTTGCAGGGCCGGCGTCATGACGAAGCCCGGCGCCACGGCGTTGACCCGCACGCCGGACCGGCCCCACTCGGCGGCGAGGGCTTGCGTCATGCCGATCACCGCCGCCTTGGCCGGCGCGTAGGCGTGCAGCGGCATCGAGCGGAGGCCGGCGACGGAGGCGATGTTGACGATGGCGCCGCCGCCGCGCAGCGCCATGCGTTTCCCGAAAGCGACGCAGCTTAAGTACACGCCGCGCTGATCGACCGCGACGACGTGGTCCCAGGTCTCGATCGGCAGCGCCTCCGGCGGCAGCGGCGGCTGCAGCACGCCGGCGGAGGTGACGAGGATGGCGGGGGGGCCGTATTCGCGCTCGACCCAATCCGCCACCACCTCCACGTCATCCGGCCGGGTCACGTCGAGGCGCCCGGCCACGCCGCGCGGGAT
>CAXTUQ010000109.1:0-12693 GCA_964247405.1 uncultured Acetobacteraceae bacterium | reverse complement strand
CGGGAACAGGTCCGGGAGCCTGGCCAGGGCGGTGGGCGGGATCCCGCCCTCCCCGATGCCCACGACCGACGCCCCGACCAGCAGCCAGGTGAAAGTCGGCGCCAGGCCGCTCAGGACGATGGCCAGGCTCCAGACCGTGATGCACCCGGCCAGCACGACGCGCCGGTCGAACCGGTCCGCGAGCCAGGAAATGGGGTAGGTGGTCGCCACGCTGAGCAGCGCCAGGCCGGCGCCTTGCAGGATGCCCATCTGCGTGTCCGACAATCCGAGCTCGGCGCGGACAGGCTCGTTCAGCAAGGTGAAGATCTGTTTGTCCATGACCGCGTAAACGGCCACGACCATGATGACACCCAGGGCGTACCACGACGAAGCCGGCGCGTCCTCCGCCTGGTGCGCGGCCGCCAGGCGGCCGTCGGGAGCCGGGGCGCTGGCGGGGCCGGGATGGCCGCCCGGCAGCGCGTCGTCATCGAAGGGCGCTGACATGCTTCAGGACATCCGTGCTTCTGGGATCGTGTGGACGCCCTGCAACCGCGGCGCGAGGGTCGGGGTTTGCTGCTTCCGTCGTGGCGGCCGGGGCTTGCCCGGCAGCCAGGCGACGGCCTGGCTGCCCGACGCACGGCCCCGGCGGTCCCGGGTCAGAACTTCGCCCGCAGGACCGCGCCGAGGAGGCGCGGCTGGTTTATGGTCGCCAGCCCCGTCTGGCGCGCCCCGCCGTTGTTCGCGTAGGTCGTGATGCCGTGCGTGTCGCTGATGTTCTCGACGAACGCTTCCGCGCTGTAGTGCCCGTACTCAAGCCCGCCGCGGATGGCTCCGGTCACGTAGCCCGGCAGCAGCGAGTGGTTGTTGTTGGCTGGCGCGGTCGTGAAGTTGCCGTAGCGCTCGCCGACATAGGTGGCGCTCCCCGACACGAACGCCTGGACGTTGTTGATGGGTTCCCAGAAGTAGTCGACGTTGAAGCTGTTCGTGACGTTCGGCACGAATGGGAGGTAGTCGCCGCTCCGCCCGCCCAGGCCGAGCGCGTCCGTGCTCAGGCGCGCGTCCGTGTAGGCCCCGGTCACGCCGACCTTGAGGCCGGGCAGCACCGACCAGTTGAAGCTCCACTCGATGCCCTTGCTGACCGCGGAGCCGGCGTTGCCGACCGTCCCGACCGGCCCGGCCGAGGTGTTGAAGATGGAGATGATCTGGACCTTCGACCAATCGACGTAGAAGCCCGTCAGGTCCACCTGCACCTTCTTGTTGAAGAGGTCGCGGCGGATGCCGACCTCGTAGTTGGTGGTGCTGTCGGAGGTGTAGGACGTCGGCACGCCCGTCGCCCCTGCGACGGGCAGGTTCGGCCCGCCCGGGCGGTAGCCGGTGGCAACCCGGGCGTACAGCAAGGTGTTGTCGTCGAACTGCCACTTGGGGGCGACGTTGTAGAGACCGACGTGGTCGTTCGAGTTGACTTGCGGGTTCTGGCGGCTGGGGCCGAAAGCGACGTCGCCGACCGCCGTGAATATCGAGTTCTGGGTGTTCCCAGCGTAGCGGCCGCCGACGTCGATGGACACGGCCGGCGTGAGGTGGAAGGTGAACTGCCCGAAGATCGCCCACTCGTTGTAGGCCGACTTGAACCGGGCTCCGCCGAGCGTGGTTCCCGGCAGGACGTTGAGGGTGGCCGGGCTGCGGGCGTCCAGGAACTGGTTCAGGACGTTCGTTTCGCGCGTGTAGTAGGCGCCTGCCTGCCAGTCGAACCCATATCCGGCAAGCTGCTGCCCAGGATTGGACGACAGCCGGACCTCCTGGTTGAACTTCTGCGTGTCGTTGTGCTGGCGCAGCCCGACCGCCGCAGGCGTCCCGAAGAGCGCCTGGCCCAGCCCCACGGAGTACGGCACGCCCGGCGTCAGGTTGGTGTCGGAGATGTCGTCGTTGAACTTCAGCTTGTTGTAGCCGTAGCTGGTCAAGGAGGTCAGGTTCGCAGAGCCCAGGTTGTAGTCCACCTGGCCGTAGGACAGCGACGTCTCAAGCTGGCTGTTGGTCGGCAGCCTGGTGTTCCTTTGCAGCGGGCTGAGGATGTTCTCCTGCCCCGCGGTCTGCAGCGGGTTCGCCGCCGCGCCCTGGACCAGGAGCTGGTTGCTGGCGTTGGAGAATATCGTCTGCCTCGACGCGAAAACGCGCACGGTCAGCCGGTCGTCCGGCTTGGCCAGCACCTGCGCGCGCCAACTGGTCTGCTGCCCGCTGTTGGCGTTCGTCTTGCCCCTCAGCGAGTTGTCGATGTAGCCCGGCAGGTACTCGTTCGTGCCGCTCAGCCGCACCGCGACCTTGCCCTGCACGACCGGGATGTTGACGTAGGCCCGCGTCGTCCCGCCGATGCCGCCGGCCGTCAGGCCGCTGAGGCCGCCCTCGATGGAGCCGGAATAGGTTTGGAGGTCCGGCAGGTTGGTGATGTACTTGATCAGGCCGCCCTCGGCCGTCGCGCCATACAGGGTGCCCTGCGGCCCGCGCAGCACCTCGATGCGCTGCAGGTCGTACGTGTCCGGGTTGGGCGTCACCAGGGAGCCGTTGTTGAGCGAGCTCGCCGAGTTGACCGGCACGTCGTCCACGACCGTGCCCACTGTCGCGCCGGCGCTGCCCGAGTTGAGGCCGCGCAGCACGACGCGGACCCGGGTCTTGTCGGTTTCTTCCAGCGACAGGCCCGGCACCGTTCCTTGCAGGTCCTGGATCCGCACCTGCTGGCGCCGGGTCAGGTCGTCGCCGCTGATGGCGCTGACGCTGCCGGCCACCTCGCGCGCGCGCTCGGCGCGCCGGTTGGCGGTGACGACCACGTCGGCGATGGGCGCCTCCGGATTCGCTCCCGTCGCGGAGCCTGCGTCGGAGTTCGCCGGAGCGGGAGCGGGCCCCGTAGAGGCGGGAGGGATCGGGCCAGGCGCCGTTTGCGCCAGCGCCGCCGTGGCCGACAGCATCGCGCCGCACGTTGCGACTGTAAGTTTGGAGCGTCTTGCTTTCATGTATGAAAATCCCGACCGATAAGGGGCGCCTGATGGTTTGCGAAGGCTATGAGGTGGTGCCGAGGTGCGAAGGTCCATTTCGCAGATGCTTGGACCGGACTGGAAAGCCGTCTGCGGGGAACTGCCATCCCTGCGCGGACACCTTGGTGGCCAAGCGGGCTTGGAGGCGTGCCGTCTCTGTCCACCGCCGCAGCCGTCCCTGTGCGGGAGCGGCCGGGAAGGGTCCTCGGGCAGGCGGGATGTTCTCTCCGGACGGCATCTTGCACCTGTGAGCTTGACGGTTTCGCGAGGACGAACTATCCCGGACAGGATGTCAACAGCCCATAATTTTCTGATCAGGACATTGTGGCATTCCGGTGCGCCGTGCCGCGCGTCCAGGGCTGTCCACCTCGGCACAGGACGGAGGAGCCAGCCGTGACGGGCGAAGTCTCGATAGATGCAGCCAAGCTGAACGACCTCTTCGCGCCGCTCGCGCCGCCTGGATCTCCTGGATTCGCCGTGGGTGTCGCCCATCGCGGCATTCCGGTCTACCGGCGCGGCTTCGGCCTCGCGAGCGTCGAGTTGCCGGTGGTGCTATCCCCCTCGGTCCGCATGCGCGTCGGGTCCACCACGAAGCACTTCGGCGCCTTGTGCATCATGCTCCTGGCGGAGGACGGCAAGCTGTCGCCGCAGGACAGCCTACGCCGCCACCTGCCCGAACTGCCGGGCTGGGCGGACGCGATGACGCTGGCCCAGGTCATGGGCCACATCGCCGGCGTGCGATGCACGATCGACATCCAGACGTATTTCGACGGCACGGTGGGCAAATCGGCAACAGTGCCGGACGGAACGGAATTCAAGCTGCTCGCCAGCCTGGACAGCCCCAACTTCGCGCCCGGCGAGAACTGGAGCTACTCCAACGGCGGCTACACCCTGCTGACGGAGGTGATCGAGCGCGTCAGCGGCATGAAGTGGGGCGAGTTCCTCAAGCAGCGCGTCCTCGATCCCGTCGGCATGAACGACACGATGGCCCGGGCCGGGGACACGGACTGCGTGCCCAACAGCGCGACGCTGCACCTCAAGCGTCCGGACGGGGGCTTCGACAAGGGCTTCTTCGGGGTGCCGATCAGTGCGACCGGCAGCATCGTCTCCACCGTGGACGACATGCTGCGCTGGCTCGCCCACATGTCGAAGCCGGTGGTGGGCACCGCCGAAACGTGGCAGGCCATGCGGACGCCGGGCCGCCTGAACAGCGGCGCATCGACCGCATACGGCTACGGCCTGATCACGTCGGAGTACCGCGGCCTGGACCTGCTTCACCATGGCGGTTCCGTCGTGGGCGGCAACAGCCAGATGCTGAAGGTGCCCGCCCACGGGTTCGACGTCGCCATCATGGCCAACAGCGACGCCGTCAGCACGATGGAGCTGACGGAGAAGGTCATCGACGCCTGCTTCTCCGGCTTGGCCGAGAAACGCGAACCCGGCAAGGGCGCCAACCTTTCGGGCACCTTCTACTCCCGCAGGAGCGGCCGCGTCCTGTCCTTCCTGGAGCACGAGGGCGAAACCTACCGGCAAGCCGGGAAGGACAAGGCGCCCGTGCCACGGGATGCCGACGGCAACCTGGTCACACGCGTCAGCTTCGTGGACTACGTTCCCATCATGCCGGCCGGCGACGGCGTGACCCTGGCGGAGTTCGGCGTCGAGGACCACTATGAGCGCGTGTCATCGCCCGCTGGGTCCGGGACCTCGGCGATCTCAGGGGAATACGCCAACAGGTCGTCCGGGCTGTCCCTGACGGTCAAGGCGGGCGAGGGCGGGGCGCCTGCCGCCATGACGCTGCATGGCAGGATCGGAAAGACGAGCTATGAGCTGGCCGAACTCGCACCCGGGCTTTGGAGGGGCCTCGCAACCGAGGGCAGGGCGCCTTTGGAGCCGGTCATCGAGCAGGATGGGAGGGCGCTGTTGGTGTCCTCCGGCCGAAACTGGCGCCTGCGCTTCGATCCCGCGTAAGCCCAGCCGCCTTGCCCGACAGAAGGCATGAGGACCGCCGCCGCACCCGGCTGATCTGCCTCGGCTTCCACCATGCCCGCGGCGTGGCGGGCGGTCACCGGGGCAGATTCCCGGGCACGCAGGTGCAGCATAACAAACCTTCGGATGGGCAGATCGCGCCATCGCCTTAAGATTCCACCGTTCTTTCCATTGCATTTTCAGGAAAAACGATTCGAGCAACGTTTTCACCCGGGAATCTGCCCCGCTTGCTGGCGGGCGGTGGCGGGCCGCTGGCCCGGCGGCCGAAGCCAGCAGCCGGACCGGGCCGTGCCTGCCAGATTCCTGCGGGTTGGACTTGAACTCAGGTGATCCATGCTTGCGCCGCAACGAAGGGACTTGGATAGTGCGTCGCGTGCGGCGCCATGTGGGAATCCAAGGATTTCGGCCCTGCCCAGTTCTCCACCTTCGAGGACTGCTTGTTCCCTGAACGGCCACCGTCCGTCGCACATTGCAATAAACGAGTGTCAACGCCAGACTCCGCTTGAGGCGCTTGGGAAAGGACAACATGTCAACGCGACGGGATGAACGCCTCGCATTGCTGGATCAGGTGCCCGTGGTCGCCCGGTCAACGCTTGGGAGCCGCCTCCGTGACTGGCGGATGCGGCACAGCCTGACCTTGAAGGAGATGAGCGCCCGCACCGGAGTGCCCTTCTCGACGCTGTCCAAGGTCGAGCACGACCGGTTGACGCTGACGTTCGAGAAGCTGCATGTCATCAGCGAGCGCCTCGGGATACCGATGTCGGCGCTGTTCGCGGAGCATGACAGCCCAAGGGTGACCGCTGCGAACGGCCGCCGCAGCATAGCCAACCGCATGAACGCCTTTCAGGTCACGACCCCGATCTACGACTACTTTTACATGTCGCCTGAGCTACGCAATAAAGCAATGATACCCATACTCGCGCATATCAAGGCTCGCACGCTTGAGGAGTTTGGTGACCTGGTGCGGCACCGTGGCGAAGAGTTCTTTTATGTCCTTGAGGGAAGCGTCGTCGTCCACACAGATTTCTATGATCCAATCGTCCTCGCGGCAGGCGAGGCGGTTTATATTGATAGCACGATGGGACATGCGTACCTGCTGGCAGAGCAGTGTGCCAGCGCGACGGCCTTGTGCGTCTGCTCCACGTCCCAAGAGGAGCTGATCAGCAACGCCGCAACGTTGAACGAGCGGGCCGTTGATCACCTCCCGGTCGGCGCAAAGCCAAAGCGAAGCAGGGCAAGCCGGAAACGGGCGGACGTAGGGCCATGACCCTGGCTCTCCGTGGATGGGCGAGGCTTGGCAGCCGTATGCAGGCGGCAGGTCCGAACCTCATGATTCCTAGGCATCCTGCCGTCCGTAGTCTGCGTGCCCGCGTGCCCTGGTTCCTGATGCTGCGCCGGGACTGATTGGCGCGCACGGGCCTGCCCGCGCAACCGGACCATGGCCGTTGCCCGGGCACCGGTCCCGGCCGGAAGCCGGTTCGCGCCCGCGCTTGCCGACCGCCTCTTGACGACAGAGACCTCAACTCTGCCCAGTCAAGTGCAACGGCAACGAATACGGACATAGGTGTCCTGTCCAGGACACCTACTGTCCTACTTGCGCCCTCACAGGCAAAGCGGGCAGGCTCCAGGTAAAGATTGGGGCAGGCTATGGACACGTTCGACGTCGTCGTGATCGGTGCTGGAATCGCGGGCGCGGCAGCGGCCTATGAGCTGGCTGCGGACCGGTCCGTCCTGCTTCTGGAGCAGGAGTCGCATCCGGGCTACCACACGACAGGACGCTCCGCGGCTCTGTTCGCGGAAACCTACGGCAATGCCGCCATACGGGCGCTGACCGCTGGAAGCCGGCGGTTCCATGAGCAGCCGCCCGCCGGTTTCGCCGCCCCGTTGTTGTCGCCGCGCGGGGTCATCATGGTCGCGCGGCCCGATCAGGCGGAACGGCTCCATCAGTGGGTGCAGTCGGTCGGGCCGGCAGCCTCCGCCATGACGGCCGCGGAGGTGCTGGCGCGGGTGCCGCTGCTGCGCCGCGACTACGTCGGCGCCGGGGCGTTCGAGCCTGGCGCGATGGACATTGATGTCCACGCGCTGCACGACGGCTACCTGCGCGGCGCCAAGGCGCGGGGGACCACAATCGTCACCGGCGCCGAACTTGCCGGTCTGACGAGGAGCGGGACGGGCTGGACAGTCCGCAGCGGCGCGGGAACCTGGACGGCTGGCACGGTGGTGAATGCCGCCGGGGCCTGGGCGGACCGGGTGGCGGCGCTTGCCGGGGCGGTGCCGTGCGGCTTGCAGCCAATGCGCCGGACAGCCATCACGGTGGACCTGCCGGACGGCATGGATGCCTCCGCCTGGCCCATCGTCATGGACATGGACGAGGAGTTCTACTTCAAGCCGGAAGGCGGGCGCCTGCTGCTGTCGCCTGCAGACGAAACACCGATGCCGCCCTGCGACGTGCAGCCGGACGAGTTGGACATTGCGATATGCGTGGACCGGGTGCAGCGCGCCGCCGATCTGCCAGTCCGCCGCGTCGTGCATTCCTGGGCTGGCTTGAGGAGCTTCGTCGCCGACCGCACGCCGGTCGTGGGCTTCGACCCCGGCGTGCCCGGCTTCTTCTGGTTGGCTGGGCAGGGAGGCTACGGCATCCAGACCGCCCCGGCGATGGGCCGGCTGGCAGCAGCCCTGTTGGCCCGGCGCGGGGTCCCGCCTGATCTGGCGGACCTGCTTGCCGCAGGGGGCGTGGACGCTGCCGCGCTGGCACCGGTACGCCCGGGCGCACGTCCGGCGCAGGAGAGGGCGGCGTGAAGATCTTCATGGCGACACTGGTGACCGAGACCAACACGTTCTCCCCCACGCCCACCGGGATGGCAGCTTTCACCACAGGCCCGGACTGGCACCGCCACGACGCCAGTCGGCAGCCAGCCGCCATCGCCAACATCCCGGTGATCGCCTGGCGCCGGCTCGGCGAAGCCGACGGGCACGAAGTCGTCGAAAGCATTTGCGCCTTCGCCCAGCCCGCCGGGGCCACGCTACGCCATGTCTACGAGCACCTGCGCGACATCCTGCTGGACGATCTGCGCGCTGCCCTGCCGGTGGACGTGGTACTGCTGTTCATGCACGGCGCGATGGTCGCGGAAGGTTATGACGACTGCGAGGGCGACGTGCTGGCCCGGGTGCGCGAGATTGCCGGCCCGGCGTGCAAGGTCGGCGTCGAGCTGGACCTGCACTGCCACTTGACGGAACTGATGCGGACCAGCGCCGACGCAATGATCACGTTCAAGGAGTATCCCCACACTGATGCGGGTGACCGCGCGCCGGAGCTGTACCGGATCTGCACGGACGCCGCCGCGGGGCGCGTGCGCCCGGTGATGGCGCTGCACGACTGCCGCATGATCGCCACGTACCGTCCGATGATCCCGCCGGTGCGCGGCTTCGTGGACCGCATGGCGGCTATGGAGGGGCGGGACGGCATTCTGTCGGTCTCGTTCGGCCACGGCTTTCCCTGGGCCGACGTGGCCGATGTGGGCGCCAAGATCCTGGTGATCGCCGACGGCGACCCGGCCAAGGCCGAGGTGCTGGCCCGGCAGCTCGGGCAGGAGCTTTGGGACATGCGGGACACCGCCGCAGCGCGGCTGATCAGCATGGATGCCGGGCTGGACGCGGTGCTGGCAGAGGGCGGCGGTGCGCCAGTGGTGCTGGCCGACGCCTCGGACAACCCGGGCGGCGGCGCGCCGTCCGACAGCACGTTCCTGCTGCGCCGCGTGCTGGAACGCGGCATGTCCGGCATCGCGCTGGGCTGCTTCTGGGACCCTCAGGCGATTGCGTTCTGCATGGAGGCTGGGGAGGGCGCTACGTTCGCCTTGCGGATCGGCGGCAAGTGCGGCCCGGCGTCCGGTGACCCCGTGGACCTGATGGTGACGGTTCGCAAGATGTCGCCCGACCACTCCCAGGCCAGCCTCGGCGGCGGGCGCGCCAACCTTGGCCCGTCGGTTTGGGTGTCGGCCGGCGGCGTGGACCTGGTGCTGGTCAGCCGGCGCCAACAGACCTTGTCGCCAGATGCGTTCACCGGCCTGGGCCTGACGCTGCACGACAAGGCCGGGGTAGTGGTGAAGTCGTCGCAGCACTTCCAGGCCGCGTTCGCGCCCATCGCGCGTGCGGTCCACTACGTGTCCAGCCCGGGCGCGCTCAGCTTCGACTACGCGGACCTGCCCTACACCAAGCGCACCGTCCCATTTTGGCCGCGCGTCGGCGACCCGTTCGGAAAGCAGGACGTATGACGGTGCGGGCCATCCCGCGTCGGTCTGCGCTGGCGCAGGGTGCCGCGTCTCCCTGGGGCCAACGGAAGGTTTGACTGGCATGCACGACTTGCTGATCCGCGGCGGCCGGGTGATTGACCCGGAAAGCGGGCACGACGCCGTTGCGGACGTGGCGGTGGCCGCCGGGCGGATCGTGGCCGTCGGGACCGGCCTGGGCGATGCGGCCAAGGTCGTGGACGCCGCCGGGCTGGTGGTCGCGCCTGGGTTCGTTGACCTGCACGCGCACGGCCAGTCGCTGCCGGCTGACCGCATGCAGGCCTTCGACGGCGTGACGACCGCCCTGGAACTGGAACTGGGCGTGCTGCCCGTGGCGCGCTGGTATGACGAGCAGGCCCATGCCGGCCGGACGCTGAACTACGGCGCCTCCACCGGGTGGCTGTTCGCCCGCGTGGCCGCGATGACGGCGCAACAGGTCGAATCGAGCATCGAGGGCATAGGCCGCGCCATGCGCGACCCGCGCTGGTCCGAGGCGGTGGCGAGTCCGGCCGAGGCGGCTGACATCATCGGCCGTGTGCGGGCCGGGTTGGACCAGGGCGGGCTGGGGATCGGCTTCCCGAACGCCTACGCCGCGGGCACGGGCGTGAAGGAGATGTCCGCCCTGTGCAGCCTGGCTGCGGAGTACGGCACGCCGACTTACACGCACATCGCCTTCATGTCGAACATTGACCCGCAGAGTTCCATCGAGGCCTACACGCGGCTGATCGGCTACGCCGGATCAACCGGGGCGCACATGCACATCTGCCACTTCAACAGCACCAGCCTGCAGGATGTGGAGCGGGCTGCCGAGCTTGTCCGTACGGCGCAGCGCCAGGGGCTGAGGGTCACGGTCGAGGCCTACCCCTACGGAACCGGCTCGACCGTCGTGGGGGCCGGGTTCTTCGGCGACCCGGCCTGGCCGGCGCGGACGGGCAGCAGCTACGACCAAGTGGAGCTGGTGCAGACCGGGCGCCGGTTCACCGGCCGCGACGACCTGCTGGCAGCCCAGCAGGACGATCCCGGGGCGCTGGTGCTGTGGCACTTCCTAGACGTGGAGGTTGACCAGCGGCACCGCGATCTGCTGGACGTGTCCGTGCTGTATCCGGGTGGCGCCATCGCGTCGGACTCCCTCCCGTGGACGCTGGACGGGGCGGCCTACGGCGGCGACGCTTGGCCGTTGCCGGACGATGCGGTGTCGCACCCCCGCTCCTCCGGCACGTTCACGCGGTTTATGCGCCGCTGGGTGCTGGACCGGCAGGCCGTGCCGCTGATCGAAGGGCTACGGAAATGCACGTTGATCCCGGCGCAAATCTTGGAGGACAGCACGCGCCAGATGCGGCGGAAGGGCCGCATCCAGCCTGGTTGCGACGCAGACCTGGTGGCGTTCGATCCCGCCACCCTGACCGACCGGGCCGAGTTCGCGGCGATGAACCGCGCCTCGGAAGGGATGCGCCATGTGCTGGTGCATGGGGAGGCGGTGATCGCTGACGGAACCTTGGTGCCAGACGCCCGGCCTGGCCGCCCGGTGCGCCGCGCCGCGCGCTGATGCCGGTTCCGGTCCTGCTGGTAACGGGGTTCCTGGGCGCCGGCAAGACGACGCTGATCAACCGCCTGCTGACCGATCCCCAGGCCGCCGGCTCGCGGCCGTGGTCAACGACTTCGGCACAGTGAACATTGACGCCGCCCTTCTCGCCGGGGTGGCTGATGGCGTGGTCAGCCTGCGGAACGGGTGCATCTGCTGCAGCCTGCAAGGCGACCTCCTGCAAACCATCAGCGGCATCCTTCGGCGCGATCCCGTGCCGGACGGCATCGTGATCGAGACGAGCGGCGTATCCGACCCTACCGAGATCGTCCGCCTCCTGTTGGACCCGGTGCTATGGCGCGAGGCGCCGCTTGATGCCGTGCTCTGCATGATGGACGCGCGGCAGATGGCTGACCAGCCGAGGTTGCTGAAGGACACGCTGGTGCGCTCGCAACTGCGCGCGGCCGACTTCGTCGTGCTGAACAAGGCCGATTTGGTAAGCCCGGCGGAGCTGGCCAACATCCAGGTCACGTTGTCCGGGCAGAAGCCGGGCTACCTGATCACGGTCGCAGAAGGAGGCGAGGTGGCTGGGGAGTTGCTGTTTTCCGCTGGCCTCCACAGGTCCCTGGCTGCACCTGCGCCCAAGCGGGCGCTGTCCACGCCTGACTTCGACCAGGTTTCGTGGACCTCGCAATCGGCGCTGTCCCTGCGTGGGTTCCAGTTGACCGTCTCGCGCTTCGCCGCCGCCCTCGTCCGTGCAAAAGGCATCGTGACCTTCGATGGCCACCCCGGCGAGCGCATGGTTTTCCAGCTTGTCGGCCAGCGCGCCACCCTTGGCCCTGCGCCTGCCGGCACGGCCGACGGCGCGGCCGTCCGCCTCGTCCTCATCGCGCGCGCAGAGACCTTGGACGGGCCGGCCCTGCGGCACGCCCTCGCAAGCTGCATCGGAGTGACAAGCCCCCGTTGGGTGGTCCGGGCAAAATGTTAGTGCAGCAGGGTCACGGGGGAGGGCCGGCGGCGGTGGGCTGGTAATGGAGTCCATGACGCATCGGCATTGGCATCCGCACGGCCTATGCACGATGGTGATACCAGTTGCCTTAAATTCTGATTTTTACGTGAGGTGAAGTGTGGTTGCCTTCCGGTCTGTTCGGTGCGGGAGAGGGCAGTGGGTGCACGCGGCTTGGTGATCCCGCGCAAATCGCACTTGCGATTTCGCTGAAACGACATGGGCGCGGCCGAGCTGCGGCGGTTTGCGCCAGGCGAGGCGGACCGGCGTGCGGCGCTGCGCGCTCTGGCCATCGCGCAAGCGCTGGAGGGCGCGAGCCGGGCAGACGCGGCCCGGGTCGTGGGGCGGGAGCGCCAGTCGCTGCGCGATGCGGTGCTGCGCTTCGTCGAACCAAGAGGTTCGCCGGACAACGCCGAGGGGCTGGCGGGGCTGCACGACCGTCCGCGGTCGGGTCGGCCGGAGAAGCTGACTGCGGCGCAGGGGCAAGAGTTGCGGGCGTGGGTGCTGGCTGGGCCCAATCCGGAGGTGGACGGCCTGAGCAGCTATCGCCTGCTCGACATTGCCGCCCACATCCAGGAGCGCTGGGCCGTGTCCTACACGTTGTCTGCCCTGTCCCGCATGCTGCACCGCATGGGCTTGTCGTGGCAGACGACGCGGCCCGCCCACCCCAAGGCCGACGCCGAGGCGCAGGAGCTATATAAAAAAACCTCGCCGCCGAACTCGAAGCCGTCAGAGCCGCCCACCCCGGCAAGACGTTGCAGCTGTAGTGTGAGGATGGCGAAGCGCCTGAGCCGCTGAGCCGCGAGGGCCAGAAAGGCCGCACCGGCCATCGCTAGTTCACCCCGGACGGCGGCGCCGTCGATCTCGGCGCCCTTGAGCGCCTGGTGGAGT
>CAXTUQ010000108.1:10281-12718 GCA_964247405.1 uncultured Acetobacteraceae bacterium | reverse complement strand
CTGCTGCACCATGCTTCCCTCGTCCCAGACCGCCCTGTTGAAGGCGACAAGGTTCTTGGGATGCACCAGGAAGGCATAGGGCTGGTCCCGGTTGATCAGTTCCTGCGCCTGCCGGATCAGTGCCTGGCGCTTGGGCAAGTCCAGCTCCTCCCGCTGCGCCTGGGCCAGCCGGTCGTACTCTGGGTTGCTGTAGCCGACGAAGTCGTAGCCGTTGGCGATGTTGGCGGACACAAACAGGTTGTAGGTCAGCTCGTCGGGATCGCTGCGTTCGGGCCGGCCCCCCATCTGCCAGGTGGTGGCGTCCCAACGGCCGCGCTCGTACCAGACGACCTGGTTGAACTGCTGGCCGGGCAGCGGCCGCACCTGCACTTGCAGCCCCAGGGACCGCCAGCCGTCCGCGACTATCTCGGCCGCCTGGTATTCCTGCGGGGAGGCCGCCTGCGGCTGCGTCAGGATGACCAGCGGCCGCACCGGGTCGCCTGCAGGCTGCGCCAGGGCAGGGAAGGCGGCGCACGCGGCCAAACCGAGCGCGGCGAGCGACTGCTTCATGCGGGTGCCCCTATTTGTGCATCGCACCCATTCAACACGCGCAAGGTTGCGGCAGCAAGCCGGAACGCTTGCACGTCGGCTCCATCGGTGCTGCGCTTCTGACCCGGCACGGAGCAGGACCATGGCAGTCATCGAAGCGGAGCAGCACTTCCTCGACCAGGTCTCGCTCGACCTGCCCTGGAGTCTGGTGGAGACTTTCGCAGGGATGCCGCGATGGCAGCCAGAGGACGTGAACCGGGCCGCGGAGATCATAGCCGGCAAGCTGCGCGGGGCAGGCGTCCCGGTCGAGGTGCATCGGCCTGAAGTCTACCTTTCCATCCCGCAATCCGCCTCCGTGACTGCGGGCGGCACGACGTTCCGCGCCAAGCCGCCGTCCTCGTCGCGTTCGGTGCCGGACGGGCAAGGGGGCCGCCTGGTGCGGCTGGATGCGAACCCGAAGGCGCTCCGCAGCTACAGCCGCGACATCGCTACCCTGTTCGGCGGCAGCACCGGGTCGGTCGAGGAGGTGCGGCGCCTGGTGGCCGGCAACATCGTTGTTATGCCGGGCTTCGGCAACCCGGCGCTGACCAGCCTGATCGAAGAATGGGGCGGCATCGGCCTGATCGCCGTCAACCCGGGCGTGGACATTCACTGGGGCACTTGCACCACCATCTGGGGCAGCCCCGACGTGGCCGACCTGCCGCGCAAGCCCGGCATCCCCGTGGTGGCCGTGAACAACCCGGACGGGCAGCGCCTGATGGAGATGGCAGCCACGGGCGGCGAGGCCACCATCCGCACCGACCTGACCGAAGGCTGGTTCGCGCAGGCCATTCCCGTTGCCAGATCAACTGCGACAGCCCGGGCTGCCGCTGGGCCACCAGCTACCACGAAACGCGCGCCTTCCCCGAAAGCGCGGGCGTCGCGGCGGACGCCATCCGCGACATCCTGCCCGATGCCGATATCCGCACCATGCGCCCGCCCCAGGCCGGGGACTACAGCTTCAACAACATCGGGCTGCCGAGCCTGTTCATGCTCAGCTCCACCATGCCGGAGGCGCTGCGGCACGAGAAGGGCTACTACGACGTGTCCGGCTGCGGCGCGAACATCGCCTGGCACACCGAGAACGACACGCTGGAGATTGCCGACCCGGCGATCCTGCTGACGGACATGCGCATCTACCTGCTGGCCGCGCTGCGCTTCGCCAACGCGGAAGTGCTGCCCTATGATTGGGCGGCAACCTGCGACGAGTTCCTGGCCACCATCGCACGCTACCAGGCCGCCTCGGACGGCCTCGCCGACCTTTCCCCCTGCACGGCTGCTGTTGAGGCGCTGAAGGCGAGCCTGCCGACGCTCGAAGGCGCCGATCCCGTCCGCCGCAACGAGGCCCTGCTGCGGCTGTCGCGCATCCTGGTGCCGGTCAACACGACGCGTGAGCCACGTTTCCGGCACGATCCCGCCTACACCGTGCCGCCCCTGCCCACCATCGCAGTGGCCGCGGAACTGCCGGGCTGCAAGGACGACCACATGCGGCGGGTGGCGGGGGTGGAACTGATGCGCGGCACGAACCGCTTGCTGGCCGCGCTGGAAGAGGCCAAGCGCGTGGTGGCGGCTGCCTTGTAGGCGTGCATTGCGAGAGGGCAGCGGCGCGAACCCGCATCCCTGCCTGCCCGCGACTTCCCCGGCCTTCCGGTTGCAGCACTGATCGAACCCGTGCCGCGGGCGGGAAGTCGTCGAAGCAGCCCGAACAGAGGGAGGACAACAGGCTCATAGCCCGGCCCTTTCCAAGTTCAGGATCGCGCGGGCGCAGGACTGTGCGCGGGGCACCAGGCTGTCAAGCTGCAGGAACTCGTCGGCTGTGTGCGCCTTGCCGCCCACGGGGCCGACGGCGCAGATCGTCGGCGCCCCCACC
>CAXTUQ010000108.1:0-10271 GCA_964247405.1 uncultured Acetobacteraceae bacterium | reverse complement strand
GATGGTGGGCGTGCCGACGCCGGCGGTGAAGCCGCTGTCGGCGCAGCCGCCGGCGAACTCGCCCTCCACGTGCAGGCCGCTGGCCGCTGCGCTGTCAACATACAGGTCGAACAGGCGCCTGGCGGCGGCGGACTGCACCAGGGGATTGAACTCGCCCTTGATGACCAGCTCGGTCTCCGTGCCGGGCACGTAGGCGCGCTCGACAATGGCGCCGATGCGGGCCATCACGTCGTCGCGGTCGGCAGGCTCGACGTAGCGCAGGTCGATCTGGCCCTCGGCCCAGGGGGCGACGGTGTTGACGCTCTGACCGCCGCTGACGAGGCCGACGTTGAGGGTGATGCCGCGGCCAGGGTCGGTCAGCACGTGGATGGCGGTGATCTTCTGCGCCAGTTCGCCGATCGCGCTGATCCCTTCCTGGAAGTTGCCGCCGGAATGGGCGGCCTTGCCGGCCACGCGCATGAGCATGAACACACCGCCCTTGCGGCCGGTGACGACGTTGCCGGTGGGGCGGCCCGGTTCGCTGTTGAAAACGGCACGGGCGTGCCGGGCTTCTTTTTCAATGACGGCGCGGCCTTCGGGGCTGCCGATCTCCTCGTCGCCGGTGAACAGGCCGACCAGGGGAGCCGGGCTGCCGCCGAACCGGGCAAAGGCGGCGAGCACGAAGCAGTTCATCACAAGCCCGGCCTTCATGTCGGCAACGCCGGGACCATAGGCACGACCGTCGTGGATGGTGAAAGGGCGGCGGCTGGCCTCGCCCGCGGGGAACACGGTGTCGCGGTGGCCCATCAGGACAATGTTGCCGCCGGCGTTGGACGGCTCAGGGACCGGAACGGTGGCGCGCAGGCAGTCGCCGTGCCGGGACTGCGGCAGGCGCTCCACCGGGATGCCATGGGCGGACAGGAACCGTTCCGCCACGGCGCCCACGGCATCGGTCCCAGGCTTGTCGTAGCTGCCACTGTCTATGTCCACCATCTCGCGCAGCAGGGCGATCATCGCGTCCTGCTGAGCGGCGAGCCAGCCGGTGATGGCGGCCTCGGGGGATTGAGGGTCCATGTTCGCGTCCTTGCGGTGTGGTTGGAAGACTTTTGCCCGGGACGTGGGCGAGGTCGAGGCCCGTCCCACGGCGCCCCGTAACCGCAGCGGGTCCGGCGGCAACAACCCTGGCCTCCCCACCGTAACTCCGCCAGGCACATCTCAATGGTCACCTTGATGCGCTCACCCGCCGGAAGCCGGGTCCTTCCACGCCGGCCGCCGCAGGCCCAGGTGGCCGCGGAGCGTCCGGCTTTCATACTCTTCCCGGAACAAGCCGCGCCGCACCAGGATCGGCACGACCTGGTCCACGAACTCGTCCAGCGGGCCGGGGTGGTGGGTGAACTGCAGCACGAAGCCGGACGCCGCGCCGCTGCGGAACCAGGCCTCCATGTCGTCGGCGATGCCTTCGGCCGTGCCATGCAGCACGCGGTGGCCGGAGCTGACGGCGGCGTAGTCCCGCAGCTCCCGCAGGGTCATCCGCTTGCGGCGCGCGATGGAGGCGAGCTGGGTGGCGTGCCCCTGCATCATGCCCGAGGGCGGCAGCTCCGGCACCGGGCCGTCCAGCGGCAAGCCTGACAGGTCGTGGCCCAGCCGGTCCGACAGCACCTTCAGCGCGGCCACCGGGTCGGCCAGGCTGGCAAGCTGGGCGATCTTCTCCTTCGCCTCCGCCTCCGTCCGGCCGATCACCGGGTTGATGCCGGGCAGGATGCGTATGGCGTCGGCCGGACGGCCCGCCGCAATCGTGCGGGCGCGCAGGTCGCGGGCGAAGGCCAGCGCCTCGTCCATGTCCCCCTGCGCCGTGAACACGACCTCCGCCGTTGCCGCCGCGAAGTCCCGCCCGGCGTCGGACGCGCCCGCCTGCATGATGACCGGATGGCCCTGCGGCGGGCGGGAAATGTTGAGCGGCCCGCGCACTTGGTGGAACCGGCCGCGGTGGTCCAGCACGCGCAGCTTCGCCGGGTCGGCGAAGGTGCCGCTTGCCTTGTCGCCCACGATGGCGCCGTCGTCCCAACTGTCCCACAGGCCCTTCACCACCTGCAGGAACTCGGCCGCCATCGCGTAGCGCTCGGCGTGGGGCGGGTGCTTGTCCCGGCTGAAGTTGGCGGCGGCGTCCGGGCTGCTGCCCGTTACCACGTTCCACGCCGCCCGCCCGCCGCTGATGTGGTCGAGGGAGGCGAAGGCGCGGGCGACGTTGTAGGGTTCCGAGTAGGTGGTGGACACGGTGGCGCCCAGGCCGATCCGCTCCGTCACCATCGCAAGCGCGGCCAGCAGCGTCATCGGCTCCAGCCGCACCATCATGCCGGGGTGGGCGTCCAGCCCGGTGTTCAGGGCGTCGGCCAGGAACACGAAGTCGAACTTGCCGCGTTCCGCCGAGGCGACGATCCGCCGCAGCAGCGGCAGGTTCTCCGACCCGAACTCGGCGCCCGGCATCCGCCAGCCCGCGACGTGGCCGCCCGCGCCGAGCAGGATCATCCCGAGGTGCATGGTCATCGGCCCGAAAGCTCCTGCTCGGTCGTCACGATGCCCAGCATGGGCGCGCGCGACGCCATGATGTCGAGCGCTCGGCCGTGCGCGTCCGGCGTCTTGGCCGCGCAGGCGTCGGCGACGACGCGGACCGGCACGCCGTCGTCCACCGCGGCCAGCGCGGTCATCAACACGCAGCAGTCGGTGGACACGCCGCACAGCACGGCCGCGCCATCGGGGCCAACGCGCTCGCGCATGGGCGGCAGCCACTTGGAGAAGGTGTGGCTGGCTAGGCTGGGCTGGCCAGCCCAGGGCGCGTCCAAGTCCCACAGCCACGCCGCCTCCGGCTCCAACGCGAAGGGCCACCGCCCGTAGTAGTTCCGCCAGGCGCCGAACGGCTGGGCCGGCGGCACGAAGCGGGTGAACGCCACCCGGCCGGCATAGGCGGATACGAGCTGCGCGATACGACCGGCGACGCCCGGCAGCGTGGGCGTGAACCAGGGGCTGTCCGGGTGGCTGAACGCGGGCTGCACGTCAATCACCATCAGCCAGTCGGCGCCGGCGCTCACAGGGCGCGCGCCAGGAAGCTGCGGACCCGCGGGTCCTGCGGGTCGCGCAGCACCGCGCCCGGCGGCCCGGCCTCGGCGATCACGCCGTCCACCATCACCGCCACCCTGCCGGCCACCTCGCGGGCGAACTGCACTTCGTGGGTCACGATCAGCATGGTCATGCCGGTGGCCGCCAGCGCCTTGATGACATCCAGCACCTCGCCGACCAGATGCGGGTCGAGCGCGGAGGTCGGCTCGTCGAACAGCATCAGCTTGGGCTGCATCGCCAGCGCCCGGGCGATGGCGATGCGCTGCTGCTGCCCGCCGGACAACTGCCGGGGGTAGGCCGCGGCCTTTTCCGCCAGCCCGACCTGTTCCAGCAGCCGCTGCGCCCGCTCGCGCACCTCCGTGCGCGGCTGCCCCAGCACCCGCACCGGGGCGTCGCAGACGTTGTCCAGCACCGTCATGTGCGGGAACAGGTTGAAACCCTGGAACACCATGCCGATGCCCGCGCGCTGCCGGCTCACGTCGCGCTCCCGCAGCCGGTACCAGCGTCCGCCCCGCTCCTCGCAGCCGATGGCCGTCCCGTCCACCCGGACGATGCCGCGGTCGCAGGGTTCCAGGGCGTTGACGCAGCGCAGCAGCGTGCTCTTGCCCGCGCCCGACGGGCCGAGCAGGCAGGCCACCTCGCCCCGTGCGGCCTCCAGGTTGATGCCACGCAGGACCTGGTTGCGCCCCCGGGCCTTCCACACGTCCGTCACGGCCACCATCGGCGGGGCGGCAGGCAGCGCGTCCATCGCGTCAGCCCCGCGCGCCTGCGGGATCGGCGCCCCGCCGGTAACGCCGCTCGATGACGGCCTGCACGGCCGACAGCAGGCTGACCAGGACCAGGTACCAGAGTGCCGCGACGATCAGCAGCGGGATGGTCTCGAACGTACGGGAGTAGATTGTCTCGACCGAGTTCATCAACTCCGGCAGCGCCACCACGCTCGCCAGCGAGGTGTACTTCAGCATCCCGATCACCTGGTTGCCGGTCGGCGGCACGATGGCCCGCATCGCCTGCGGCAGGACCACCACCCGGAACGCCTGCATCGGACGGTAGCCCAGCGCCCGCGCCGCCTCGCCCTGCCCGGCGTCCACCGACAGCAGCCCGGCGCGAACGATCTCCCCCATGTAGGCCGCCTCGTTCAGCCCAAGGCCGAGCAGCGCCGCCGTGAAGGAGGAGATTGCCGCCGTGCTCGACACCTCAGCGAACTTGGGACCGCCGAACGGGACGCCGAGCGACAGGGTCGGGAACAGCGCCGCCAGGTTGTACCAGAACACAAGCTGCACCAGCACCGGCGTGCCGCGGAAGAACCAGGTGAAGGCATAGGCGCAGAGCGGCAGCACCTGGCCGCCGCCCATGCGCATCAGCGCCAGCCCGACCCCGAGCACGGCGCCCATCAGCATCACCAGCGCCGTCAGCTCGACGGTGGTGCCGACGCCGCGCAGGACCTGGGGGTGCAGCATGTAGCGGCCCACGGTCCCCCATTGGAACCCAGGGTTGGTCAGGGCCTGATAGGCGATCCAGCTTCCCACGGCGGCAACCACGGCCACGCCGATCCAGTGGCCCGGCCGCGGCGCCGGCAGGATGACCGGCACCGTACCCTGTTTCGCCTCGACCTGCGCCATGTCAGCTTGGGGCCGGGTTGCGTATCTGCTCCAGCGTCAGCGCGCCGTCCGGCACGCCGAAGTCGGCCATGACCTTCGCGTAGCTGCCGTTCGCCAGTGCGCCTTCCAGCGCAAGGCGCAGCGCCTCGTGCAGGGCCGTGTTGCCCTTGGCGATGACGATGCCGGACACGGTGCTGGGACCGGCCAGCGTGGACGCAGTCATGTCCAGCTTGTCGTTGCCCTTGGCGATGTAGATGCCCGACGCCTTGCCGATCAGGAACCCGTCCCCCCGCCCGTTGGCGAGCGCCAAATAGGTGTCGGCACTGTTGGGGAAGAACAGGAAGGCGATCTCTTTCTGCCCCCTTTCCTTGCACCCCGCCGACAGCCGCTCCGCAATGCCGACCTGGGCGCTGCCCTGCGTCAGCACCAGCGTGCGGCCGCATAGGTTGTTCGCGTCCATCCCCGCGGTTCCCCGGCGGACCAGCAGGCCCAGGCCGTCCTGCGAGTAGGGCAGGAAATCCACTGCCTTGGCGCGCTCTGTGGTGATGTTGATCTGGTTCACGCCCACGTCGTAGCGCCCGCTGGACACGCCGGGCACGATGGCAGGGAACTTCACGTCCTCGACGACGGGCTTCAGGCCGAGCTTCGCGGCCAGCAGCTTCACCAGCCTGATGTCTATGCCGTCCGGCTCCCCGTTCTCGCCCTGGTAGGCGAAAGGCGGCCACTGCGTGGAGGTCGCGATCCGCAGCACCCCGGCAGCGCGCACCGCCTCCGGCAACGCGGCGCGCGCGGCCTCGACCACCTGGGCCTGGGCCGGGTGCGCGAGGAGAAGGAAAAAGCCGAGGAACGGCACGAGGCGCCTCGGAAGCCTGAACGTGGCCGCAAACGTCATGGCTGGCTCCCGCATCGTCCCAGGGCATACAGTCGGGCCGGTGGCGACGCTGTCAATGGAAGGCGGAGGAAGCGCGCCTCGTGCTGCCCGGTGGCCTGCGGCTTGCGATGCACGCTTTGCTGCGGGCCGGCGCATTTGTCTGCTGACGGGCGCGCGCGGACTGCGCCTGCAAGGGCGGCGGGACATGGATCTCCGGATAGAGTACAGCGCCCAGCCAGGACCGTGCTCCACCAGACCGGAGCGGATCGTGGAGGGGAACCTTGAACCTTTTGCTGACCGACGCCCTGGTCGCCACAGGCAACGACGCGCGGCAGGTCCTGCCCCACGCCGCCGTCGCAGTGCGCGGCAGCCGCATCGCCGCGGTTGGGGACACGGCGGCGCTGGAGGCCGATCCGGCTCACGCCGACCTGCCCCGCATGTCCTGCCGCGGCCTGTTGATGCTGCCCGGCCTCATCAACGCTCACACCCACACCGTGTTGCTGGCCCTGCGCGGCACCGTGGAAGATTGGGAAGGCGAGGCGGTCTACCGGTACATGTCCCCGATCTCCTATGCCATGTCTGCGGAAGAGCGCGCCGCCTTCGCGGTGCTGGGATGCCTGGAGGCCATTCGCAGCGGGACGACGACACTGGTGGATCCGTTCCGCCATGTCCTCGATTACGCGCCTGCCATGGCCGCCACCGGGATGCGGCTGTGGCTGTCAGAGTCCTGCGCCGACATTGACACGCGACGCATCCGCCACGGCGACTACTCGGTGGACCCCGCCTTCGGACAAGGCTTCCTGGACCGCACGGCCGGGCTGATCGAGGCGATGCACGGCAGCCACGGTGGCCGGGTGCGCTGCCAGGTGGCGGCCCACGCGCCGGACAACTGCTCCCCCGCCATGCTGGCCGCGGTGCGGGACTTGGCGACGAAGCACGGGCTGACCCGGACAATCCACCTGGCGCAAAGCGTGGGCGAGGTCGCGGCGGTGCGGACGGCGCATGGGCTGACGCCCGCGGCCTACCTGGACCGCGAGGGCTTCCTCGGCCCGGACCTGACCGGCGCCCACTGGACGTTCTGCATCCGCGCCGACATAGACTTGCTGGCGGAGCGGGGCGTGACCATGGCGCACTGCCCGGCCAGCATCTCCCGCCGCGGCCTGCACAAGGCGCTGATCGGGCCGATCCGCGACGCCGGCGTGACCGTCGCGTTCGGGACGGACAACATGAGCGAGGACCTGTTCCAGGCGATGGCCTTCGGCTCCATCCTGCACCGCACCGGGCGCGGGCGGGACGGGGAAGGCGGGGTGTCGCCCACGCCGCAGCAGGTGCTGGACACCGTGACCTGCAACGCCGCCGCAAGCGTCGGCGCGCTGGCGGAGATCGGCTCCATCGAACCCGGCAAGAAGGCGGACCTGACGATCATAGACCTGAACGCTCCGGCGATGCGGCCGACGATCCGTCCCCTGTCCAACCTGGTCCATTACGGCCACCCCGGGGTCGTCCACTCCGTCATGGTGGACGGCGCCTTCCTGATGCGCGACCGCGTGGTGCTGACCGTGGACGAGCCGAAGGTGCTGCGGGTGGCGGAGGAGGCCACGGGCCGGGCATGGGCACGGATGCTTGCCGCGAACCCCGACCTGCAGCCGCCCGCCCCGCTCAACTGGGGAGGCGCCGCATGACTTTCTCCCTGGCCGGACGCTGCGCCCGCACGGGGATGCTGGGCGCCGTCATCGCCACGTCCAGCCCCGCGGTCGGCGGACGCTGCGTGTTCGCACGCGCCGGGCTGGGCGTGGTGCTGACGCAGCATCGCACCGACCCACGCTTGGGGCCGCTCGGCCTGGAGCTGCTGGCCGCGGGGTGCAGCGCGGCCTCGGCGGTCGCCGCCCTGGCGGCAGGCACGCCGCACGCGGGCTGGCGGCAACTGGCGGTGCTGGACGCGGCCGGGACGGCGGCGCATTTCTCCGGCGGGCTGATCCGGTCCAAGCACGCGGGCGCTGCCAGCGCGGACTGCGTGGCAGTCGGCAACATCCTGCGAAGCGCGGACGTCCCCGCTGCCATGACGTCCGCGTTCTCCGCCGGGGCCGCGCTTGGCATGCCTGAACGGTTGCTGGCTGCATTGGAAGCGGGCGATGCCGCAGGCGGCGAGGAACGGCCGCTGCGCTCTGCGGCGCTGCTGGTGGTGGACCGGCAGGCCTTCCCATATGTGGACCTGCGGGTGGATGCGGCGGCTACGCCCCTCGCCGCCCTGCGCGCCCTCTGGAACGAGTATGCGCCGGATGCTGACGAGTATGTCGTCCGCGCACTGGACCCGGACAGCCTCGGCCCGTCGAGCCTGTGACGGGGGCTGGCTCTTACGGCAGCATGGCATGGACATCAATTTCCATCAGGATTTCCGGCGCGGCCAAACCCTTCACCACCAGTTCGGTGCTTGCAACCGGCGCACCGGCAAAAGCTTGCTCCACGACTGCCAGTACCGGGGCCAGGTAGGCCCGGTCCGTCACGTACGTCACCAGCCGCGTCGCGTGCTGCATCCCGGCGCCGGCGTCGGCCAGCAGCTCCCGCACGTTCGCGGCGGCCTGCGTCGCCTGTGCGCCCGGGTCGTTCAGCCCCACCAGGCCGCGTTCCAGTGTCATCCCGGTCTGACCGCGCAGGAACACGCGGCGCCCGGCGCGCACGGCCATGCAGAACTCCATGCGGAAGGCCTGAGTTTGCAGCCCATACGGCACGTCCCCCGCCTGGTAGCGCCGGAACCGCTCGTGCGGGCCGCCGCGCACGGCATAGGCGTCAAGTTGGAACAGCGCATCCGGGTCGTGCAGGCCCGGCACGATCAGCCCGGTGGACACCGGCCACACGCCGGGCAGCGCCTGCCCGAGTACGCCGTAAACCGCCTGGCGGTGGGCGCGGTCGGTGATCTGCATCGTGATCTTGCACAGGTCGCCGGGGCCGCCTCCGTCCCGTTCCAGCCAGCCCCGCAGTTGCCGGAACACCGCCGCTGCCTGCATTGCCGCCGCGTCCGGGCCGTGCCCGTGGCGGCGGACGGCGGCAGCGGCGCCAGGGTCGGTCAGGCCCGGCAGGAACAGCTCGGTCATGCCTCCCCGTCGGGGATCACGGCGTCTATGTCTATCTCTACCAGCATCTCCGGCGTCGCCAGGCCGTTCACGATCAGCCCGGTGCCGACCGGTGCGATGCTGCCCAGGTGCCGTCCGATCACGGCATAGACCGGCTCCCGCCAGGCGCGGTCGGTGATGTAGGTGGTGATCTTGCAGATGTGCTCCATCCGCGCGCCGGCCTCCTCCAGCAGCACCTTCACGTTCCGCATCGCCTGGTCCGCCTGCGCCGCGGCGTCGCCCAGCCCGGTGAAGCCGCCGTCCAGGGTGAAGCCGGCCTGGCCGCGCAGGAAGACCTGGTTGCCCGCGCGCACGGCCATGCACATCTCGTTCGCGACCGTCTGCTCCTTGTAGAACATGGACGTGTTGAAATGCCGGAATCGTTGGTGAGCCATCACACCCCCTTCTGGCCAATCGCCTCGATCAGCCCGGCAAGCAGCATGCCCCGTGGAACCAGGCTGTCCAACTCCACCCGCTCCCGCCGGCTGCAGCTTTCGTGGCACACCGCGCCCAGCCCATCGAGCGTCGGGACGCCCAGCGCCGCGGCGAAGCTGCCATCGGAGCCGCCGGGCGAGACCACCTCCTCCACCACCACGCCCAGCCCGGCACCCACCTTGCGCGCCAGGTCGTACAAGCGCCGCGTGCCCGGCGTCGTGGGAAAGGGCGGACGGTAGAACCCGCCCTCTACCGAGATCGTGACGCGCTTGTCGGCCGGCGGGACTGCGGTGAGCCGGTGCAGTTCCGCCATCAGCCAGTCCGCTCCTTCCTGCGTGGTGGCCCGAAGGTCCAGGTGCAGTTCCGCCCGGTCCGGGATCACCTGGCGGGCGTCGCCGCCGCGGAAGATGCCAACGGAGGTGCCGATGCCGCGCACCTCGTCCGTCAGCGCCTCCAGCGGCCCGGCAAGCGCAGCCAGGGCGGACACGGCTGACGCGCCCAGGGCGCGGGCCGGGCCGACATGGGCGGTGACGCCGGCTGCGCACAGGTAGAGCGCGCCGACCGCGCCGCGCCCGACCACGACCTTGCCGCCGGGCCGGCAGGGTTCCAGCGTCAGGCAGGCGTCAGCCTCCCGCGCATGGGATTCGATCCAGGCGCGGCAGCCGGGGCTGCCGATCTCCTCGTCGGGCACGATCAGGACCGTGATGCCGCCGACGCCCGGCGGCAGAGCGGTGACCAGGCGGCACAGGGCGTGCAAGGCCATGACGACGTTCGCCTTCATGTCGCCGACGCCGGGGCCGGTCAGGAACGCGCCGTCGTTGCGGAAGGGCCAGCCGGCGACGGTGCCCGCGGGCCAGACGGTGTCGGCATGGCCCAGCTCCAGGATGCGCCGGCCGTTGCCGAACACGCGCCGCGCGGTGAGCTGGTCCCCCTGCCCGGGCAGCGGCGGGCGCTCGACCGTGAAGCCGCTGCCGGCCAAGTGCGCCGCCCACAGGCCGATCACTTCCTGCACGCCCGCAGCGTGGTAGGTGCCGCTGTCTATGCTCACCGCCGCCTCCGTCATGGCGAGCATGGCGGGCAGGTCGTCGGCGAGTTCAATCATGGTGCGGCTTCCAGGGTCAGGAGGTCAGGGGCGGGAATGTGGCAGCGCGCCCAGCGCCC
>CAXTUQ010000107.1:0-12723 GCA_964247405.1 uncultured Acetobacteraceae bacterium | reverse complement strand
GCGCCGGGCGGGACGATCCTGGTGCCGCTGACCGGGCAGTACGCCGACCGCCTGGTCCGGCTGGCGGTCGAGGCGGGGCGCCGGGTCGTCACGCTCCCCGTGCCGCCGACGGAGCGGGTCGATCCCGCCGCGGTGCAGGCGGCGCTGGCGGCCGACCCGGCGATCAGCCACCTGGCCGTCGTGTACAGCGAAACCGCGACGGGGATCGTGCACGACGCGCCGTCCTTGGCCGAGGCCGCTGGGCGGGAAGGCCGGCGGGTGCTGATCGACGCCATCTCCGCGTTCGGGGCCATGCCGCTGGACATCAGCCGCCTGCCGATGGTGGACAGCATTACCTTCACCTCCAACAAGTGCATCGAAGGGCTGCCCGGCATGGCGTTGACGGTGGCCCGGGTGGACAGCCTCCGGGCCGGCGCCGGGCGCGCGGCGAGCTGGTCGCTGGACCTCGCCGATGTCTATGAACTTGGCGAGCGGTCGGGCCGGGGCAGCCACCGCTTCACCCCGGCGGCGCAGGCCATCGCGGCATTCGCGGTGGCGCTGGACCGCTTCGACGCGGAGGGCGGGCAGCCGGCGCGGCTTGCGCGATACGCCGCGAACATGCGGGTGCTCTACGACGGCGTGCTCGGCCTCGGCCTGCAGCCGCTCTTGCCGCCGGGCATCCAGGGGCCGGTCGTCGTCAATGTCGCGGCGCCGGACGATCCGGCCTGGAACCTGCAGGCCTTCGTGGACCAACTGAAGGCGCGCGGGGTGCTGATCAGCAACTTCCACAACACGCGGGAACCCAGCTTCCGGGTCGGCTGCATCGGCGCGGTCACGCCGGACGACATGCGGGGGGCGGTGCGGGCCATCGGGGACGCCATGGCCGCTCTCGGCGTGCGCTCCCGGAAGGCGGCCTGATGCCCACTGACCTGGAAATCGCCCGGGCTGCGACGCTGCGCCCGATCAGCGAAGTGGCGGAGACCGCCGGCATCCCGGCCGAGGCGCTGGAGCCGTACGGCCGGTTCAAAGCGAAGATCGGCCTCGACTTCATCCAGGCCCAGGAGGACCGGCCGGATGGCGCGCTCGTGCTGGTGACGGGCATCAGTCCGACCGCGGCTGGGGAAGGCAAGACCACCACGACGATCGGACTGGGCGACGCGCTGAACCGCGTGGGGCGGCGGACGATGATCTGCTTGCGGGAGCCGTCGCTGGGTCCGTGCTTCGGCGTGAAAGGAGGGGCCACCGGCGGCGGGCGGGCGCAGGTGGCGCCGATGGACGAGATCAACCTGCACTTCACCGGCGACTTCCACGCGATCACGTCGGCGAACAACCTGCTGGCGGCGCTGCTCGACAACCACCTGTACTGGGGCAACGCGCTGGGGATCGACCCGCGCCGGGTCACATGGCGGCGCGCGCTGGACATGAACGACCGGGCGCTGCGCAGCATCGTGAACGGGCTGGGCGGCGCCGCCAACGGATCGCCGCGCGAGGACAGCTTCGACATCACCGTCGCGAGCGAGGTGATGGCCGTGTTCTGCCTGGCGCGGAACCTTGCCGACCTGCAGGACCGGCTCGGGCGCATGCAGGTTGCATCGCGCCGGGACGGGTCGGCGGTGACGGCGCGGGACCTGCAGGCAGACGGCGCCATGGCGGCCCTGCTGCGGGACGCGCTGGCGCCCAACCTGGTGCAGACCTTGGAAGGGTCGCCGGCGCTGATCCATGGCGGGCCGTTCGCCAACATCGCCCATGGCTGCAACTCGGTGATGGCGACCCGGCTCGGCCTGAAGCTGGCCGACGTGGTGGTGACGGAGGCCGGGTTCGGCGCCGACCTGGGCGGCGAGAAGTTCCTCGACATCAAGTGCCCGAGCGCCGGGCTGACGCCGCGCTGCGCCGTGGTCGTGGCGACGCTGCGGGCGCTCAAGATGCACGGCGGCGTGGCGAAATCCGACCTGGGGCGGGAAGACCCGGCGGCGGTGGAGCGCGGCCTGGTCAATCTGGCCCGGCACGTTGAGAACCTGCAAGGCTTCGGCCTGCCCGTCGTGGTCGCGCTCAACCAGTTCGTCTCCGACACGCCGCGTGAGTTCGCGGTGGTGCAGGCCGCGATGCAGGAGCGAGGCGTCGAGACGGTGCTGTGCACGCACTGGGCGGACGGCGCGGCGGGGGCGGAGGCGCTGGCCCGTGCCGTCCTGGCCCGGATCGAGGGCGGCGAGGCGCAATACAAGCCGCTCTACCCGTCATCCCTGGAGCTTGCGGACAAGATCCGGACGGTGGCGCAAAGGATCTACCGGGCGAGCGACATCGCCCTGACGCCCGCGGTGGCAAAGCGGCTGCAGGCATTCGAGGCGGCGGGCTACGGCGATTTGCCCGTCTGCATCGCCAAGACCCAGTACAGCTTCAGCGCCGACCCGACCGCCATGGGCGCGCCGGACAACCACGTGCTGCCGGTGCGCGAGGTGCGGCTGTCCGCGGGTGCGGGCTTTGTCGTCGCGGTGTGCGGGGACATCATGACCATGCCGGGCCTGCCGCGGGTTCCGGCCGCGAACTCCATCCGATTGGACGCGGAAGGCATGATCGAGGGGCTGTTCTGACAGCGCCCGGCCGCTTCGTCAGGAGCGCCTATCGCGACCGTTTCTTAAAGACGCTTATCGCGTCGGGCGCGGCGGCGTCACGGTGTAGTCGTAGAAGCCTCGTCCGGTCTTGCGGCCGAGCCAGCCCGCCTCGACGTATTTCACCAGCAGCGGGCAGGGGCGGTACTTGCTGTCCGCCAGCCCTTCATGCAGCACCTGCATGATGCTGAGGCACGTATCCAGCCCGATGAAATCGCCCAGCTCCAGCGGCCCCATCTTGTGGTTGGCGCCCAGCCGCAGCGCGCCGTCGATCCCGGTCACGCCGCCGACGCCTTCATACAGGGCGTAAACCGCTTCGTTGATCATCGGCACCAGGATGCGGTTGACGATGAAGGCCGGGAAGTCCTCGGATACCGCCGTCGTTTTGTCGAGCCGGGCGGCCAGGGCCTGCACCGCCTGGAACGTCGGCTCGTCGGTCGCGATGCCGCGGATCACCTCGATCAGCTTCATGACCGGGACCGGGTTCATGAAATGCATGCCAATGAATTTCCCGGGCCGGTCGGTGCTGGCGGCCAGGCGCGTGATGCTGATGCTGCTGGTGTTGCTCGCCAGGATGCAGGACGGCTTCAAATGCGGGGTCAAGGCGCGGAAGATGGCGCGCTTGGCCTCCTCCTTCTCCGTCACCGCCTCGACCACCAGGTCGGCGTCGGCGAAGGCCGCATAATCGCCGCTGGGCGTGATCCGCGCCAGCGCGGCCGACTTCTGCCCGGCCGTGATCGCCTCCTTGGCGACTTGGCGGTCCATGTTGCGCGCCATCGCCGCCATCGCCTTGTCGAGCGCGTCCGGCTTGGTATCCAGCAGCACCACCGGCAGCCCGGCCAAGGCGCAGACATGCGCGATGCCGCTGCCCATCTGCCCGGCGCCGACAACGCCTACCGCCTGCACGTCGGGCGGCACGGCCCGTTCTGAATCAACGGTCAAGAAGCCCGTCCCAGCTCCGCCTCAAGCTCCGGCAACGCATTGAACAAGTCGCCGACGAAGCCGTAATCCGCCACTTGGAAGATCGGCGCATCCTCGTCCTTGTTGATCGCGACGATGACCTTGCTGTCCTTCATGCCCGCCAGATGCTGGATGGCGCCGCTGATGCCGATGGCGACGTAAAGGTCCGGGGCCACGATCTTGCCGGTCTGGCCCACCTGGTAGTCGTTCGGCACGTAGCCCGCATCGACCGCCGCCCGCGACGCGCCGACCGCCGCGCCCAGCTTGTCGGCAATCGGCTCCAGCAGCTTGAAGTTCTCGCCGTTCTGCATCCCGCGCCCGCCGGAGATCACGATGCGCGCCGCGGTCAGCTCCGGGCGCTCGCTCTTGGACAGCTCCGCCGAGACGAAGCGCGAGGTGGCCGGGGCGTCGGGGGCGGACACCGGCTCGATGGCGGCGTTGCCGCCCTCCGCCGCCACGGGGTCGAAGCTCGCGGCGCGGACCGTCATGACCTTCTTGCTGTCGGAGGAGGCGACCGTCGCCATGGCGTTGCCCGCGTAGATCGGACGGACGAAGGTATCGGCATCGACGATCCCGGCGATGTCGCTGATCGGCTGCACGTCCAGCAGGGCGGCGACGCGCGGCATCACGTTCTTGCCGGTCGCCGTGCTGGCCGCCATGATGTGGTCGTGGTGCCCGGCCATCGACACCAGCAGCGCCGCCAGCGGCTCCGCCAGGCTGTGCGCATAGGCCGGACCGTCGGCGACGTGCACCTTGGCCACGCCCGGAAGCTTGGCGGCGGCAGCGGCGGCATCGCCGACGCCCTCGCCGGCCACCAGCACGTGCACCTCGCCCAACTGGGCGGCGGCGGCGACGGCGCTGCGGGACGGCTGCTTGATCTGGCCGTGGTCGTGGTCGAGCAGGACAAGCGACGCCATGTCAGATCACCTTCGCTTCGGTTCGCAGTTTCTGCACAAGCTCGGCGACCGATCCCACCTTGACGCCGGCGCTGCGGCGCGGCGGCTCCGCAACCTTCACCAGGCGCAGCCGGGGTGCCGGGTCCACGCCGAGGTCGGCGGGCTTGATGGTCTCAATCGGCTTCTTGCGCGCCTTCATGATGTTGGGCAAGGACGCATAGCGCGGCTCGTTCAGGCGCAGGTCGGTGGTGATGATGCAGGGCATGTCCAGCTCCAACGTCTCCAGCCCGCCGTCGATCTCCCGCGTAACCACCAGCTTCTCGCCCTCGATGGCGACCCGGCTCGCGAACGTGCCCTGCGGCCAGCCCAGCAGGGCGGCCAGCATCTGCCCGGTCGCGTTCATGTCGTCGTCGATGGCCTGCTTGCCCATGATGATGAGGCCGGGCTGCTCCTTGTCGGCCAGCGCGCGGAGCAGCTTGGCGACCGCCAGCGGCTGCAGCTCCACGTCCGTTTCCACCAGGACGCCGCGGTCGGCGCCCATGGCGAGCGCCGTGCGGATCGTTTCCGCGCACGCGGCGATGCCCATGGACACCGCGACGATCTCAGTGGCGATGCCCTTCTCCTTCAGGCGCACCGCTTCCTCGACGGCGATCTCGTCGAAGGGGTTCATCGACATCTTGACGCCTGCCGTCTCGACGCCGGAGCCGTCCGCCTTGACGCGCACCTTCACGTTGTAATCGACGACGCGCTTGACGGGGACAAGGAGCTTCATGGGACTGCCATTGGGTTATGGGTGAGGTGGGCGCGCGCCGGGCGAGGCCAGGCCCGGCAGCCCGCCGCGGCACGGCAAAAATCGGCCAGACCTTATGAGGCAGGCCGTCGAAATGTCAAACCTGGCCGGGCCTGCCATCAGCCCCGCAGCAGCGAAAGCAGGATGACGAACAGGACCAGCGCCACGGCCTGCAAGACGACACGCCAACGCATCAAGGTGTTGGACAGCCGCGCGTTCTCTCCGCCGCGCGCCAAGCCGATCAGCCCGGCGAACAGCACGCCCACCGTCCCCAGCATCGCCAAACCAACCAGGATCGTCAGCAACGTCGTCATGGGCCGCACCAAATCATGACGTGAAGCTGGGCGTTTCATCGGCAATGTCATCCCCGGCCCGCCATACGGCCAACATAGGACCGGCATTGACACGGTTTACGCACGGGTGTTCGAGCTTCCGCATGCATTCGCGCTTGCTGCCCATGATCCTGCTTCCGCTTGTGCTGGGCCTCGCGTCGCCGGGGTACGGCCAGACGCCGGCACCGCCGGCCCAAACGGCGCCGGGTGGGGCGGCATCAAGTCCGCCCGCCCCGGCGCTGGCGCCCGCGCAGGCCCAGCAGGTGCTGGACCTGCTGCGGGACGACAAGCGCCGGGCCGAGTTCACCACCGTGCTGGAAAGCCTGACCAAAGCCGCGCCGGCCGCAGGCAGGGCCACACCTGCTTCCGCGGCTCCGGCCGCCCCGGACCCAACCCCGGCTCCCTCTGCGCCGAGCCAGATCCTGCCGCTCAAGCCCGACAGCCTGGGCGCCCAGGTCGTTGACCAGACCGCGACGGCGATCGCCGCGACGGGGTCGCAGCTCGCCACGGCGGTCCACTCGGTGAACGACCTGCCGCTGCTGTGGCGCTGGATCGTGACCCAGGCCGAGACCCCGGACTTCCGTGCCCGCCTGCTCGACACGCTGTGGCGGCTCGCGGTCATCATCGGGAGCGGGCTGGTCGTCGAACTCGCCGTCGCTCGCCTGCTGCGCCGGATGCGGGTCGCCGTGGCCGCGTGGACCCCCGCCGTGGCGGACCCGGTTGACGCCCCCTTGCCGCCGCCCGAATCCGGTCTGGCCGCGGCCGAGGCCGGCGAAACCGAGGCCGCGCAAAGCCGCCAGCTCAGCCGGGCGGTGGGCACGCTGCGGCGCCTGCCGTATCTGGCCGGGCGGCTGCTGCTGGACCTGCTGCCCATTGCCGCCTTCGCCGCGATCACCGTCCTGCTGCTCGGCACCGTGCTTGCCGAACCCGCGATCACCCGGCTCGCCATCCAGGAGGTGCTCGACGCCTACATCCTCAGCCGGGCGGCGCTGAGCGTCACGGCGATGCTGGTGTCCCCAGCCGCGCCCCGGCTGCGGCTGCTGCACGTCTCGGACTGGGCGGCGGGGTTCCTGACCCGGTGGCTCCGCCGGGTCCTCGCCGTGGGCGTCACCGGCTACGTGCTGGCGGAGGTCGGGCTGCTGTTCGGCATGTACCAGACCGCGCATGACGCGCTGCTGAAGCTGTTCGCGCTCGTCGTGCACGGTTGCCTGATCGTGGCCGTGCTGCAATCCCGGTCGCACGTGGCGGCCTCCATCCGCGCGTTGCCGATGGCGGAGGGCGTTTGGGCGTCGCTGCGGAACCGCCTGGCCGACATCTGGCACTTGATCGCCGTCTTCTTCCTGGCCGCGCTCTGGCTGGTTTGGGCGGCGGAGCTGCGCAACGGCTACGTGCGGCTCATCCACTTCTGCCTCGTCACCTTCGCCGTCCTGGTGGCGTCCCGGCTGGCCACGGTCATGCTGATCGGCGGCCTTGACCGCGCGCTGCGCTTCAACCCGACGCTGCTGGCCCGCCACCCGGGACTGGCGGAGCGCGCCACCTTCTACCAACCCGTGCTGCGCACCGCGATCACCGCCGTGCTGGCCGTCGCCACGGTGCTGGGGCTGCTGGAAGTATGGAATCTCGGCCCGGTGGACTGGCTGGTGCGCAACGGCCTGGGCGGGCGCGTGGCGTCGGCGGCCACGGTCGTCGTCGTCACGGTCACGCTCGCGGTGCTGGTGTGGGAGGGCGCGAACGCCGCGATTGCCCAGCACCTCGCGCGCTTGTCGGCGGAGGCGCACCTGGCGCGCGCCGGGCGGCTGCGCACGCTGCTGCCGATGCTGCGCACGCTGCTGCTGGTCTCCATCCTGCTGGTGGTCGCGCTGGTCGTGCTGAGCGAGCTTGGCGTCAACGTCGCTCCGCTGCTGGCCGGCGCCGGGGTGATCGGCATCGCCGTGGGCTTCGGGTCGCAGAAGCTGGTGCAGGACCTGATCACCGGCCTGTTCCTGCTGCTGGAGAACACGATGCAGGTCGGCGACGTCGTGACGCTCGGCGGGCTGACCGGCACGGTGGAGGCGCTGTCGATCCGCACCATCCGCTTGCGCGCGCTCGACGGCTCCGTCCACATCGTCCCGTTCAGCGCGGTGACGACCGTCACCAACCAGACCCGCGACTACGGCTACGCGCTGCTCGACATCAGCGTGGGCCTGAACGAGGAGCCGGCGCACGTCATCGGGGTGCTGCGCGACCTGGCGGCCGAGATGCGGCGCGACCCGAAATGGGCCTCGCTGGTGCTGGAGGAGCTGGATGTCCTGGGCGTCGAGAAGTTCGTCGATGCGGCCTGGGTGCTGCGCGTGCGGATGAAGACGCAGCCCGCCAGCCGCTGGTCGGTGGGCCGCGAGCTGAACCGCCGGGTGAAGTTGCGCTTCGACGAGCTTGCGATCGAAAGCCCGCTCACCTCATATCGCGTGCTGAGCGCGCCGCCCGTGCCAGCACCTGGCTTGACGACAGACCCGGCCCCGGCGGCTCCGGTTCAGGAAAAGGTGGCATGAGCGGTTTCGATTCCCGTTTTGACTCCTGGGTGACGGCGGCGCTGCGCGACCATGGCTATGCCTTCGTGCAGGCGCCGGCAATGGCGGAAGCGTTGCGGGCGGGCGGGCTGTCCGACTGGGATGGCTTCGCCCGCACCTGGGACGACCTGGGCCTCGACACCTACATGGCCGACGGCGGGCGCTACCGGAAGCGCCGCCATGCCGCGTTCCTCGTGAGCCGGGCGGGCGCGGTGCGCAAGCCGGACCAGCCGCATTACCAAAGCCGCGACTACAACGCGCTGAACGGCGGCATTGCCCGCTGGTTCGACCCGGTCACGCCCGCCGCCGCCGACTCCGCCGCGTTCCGGGCGATCCTGCGTACCTGCCACGGCTTGTTCGACCGCCTGACCCCGGCACCCGCCTGGCATGTCGAGGCGCACCAGTTCCGCATCGAGGCGCGGCCCGGCCAGGCCGGCCAGCCGACGCCCGAGGGGATGCACCAGGACGGCGTGGACTGGGTGCTGGTGCTGATGGTCGGCCGGGTCAACATCGCGTCGGGCACCACCAGCATCCACGGGCTGGACCGCACGCTGCTCGGCAGCTTCACCCTGGAAGCGCCGATGGACGCGGCGCTGGTGGACGACCATCGGGTGTTCCACGGTGTCACGCCCGTGCAGCCGCTAGATCCGGAGCAGCCCGCCCACCGGGACGTTCTGGTGGTCACCTTCCGGCGCGAAACCGCGCTTCCGGGCCTCTGAGGTGTAGAACGACGACTGCCGGCTCGCCGGCAGCGTCAGCAGGGCCTGCAACCCCGGCGATGCGTCCATCAAGCGCAGCGCGCCGCCATGCAGCTCCGCCACCGCCCGCACCAGCGTCAGCCCTAGGCCGTAGCCTGGCGTGTTGCGCGCTGCCTCCCCGCGGAAGAACCGGTCGGTCGCGCGGGTCTGGTCCAAGGGCGGGATGCCCGGCCCCCCGTCGAGCACCGCAATCTCCAGCGACTCCGGCCACGCGCCGGGGATGCGGCGCGCCCGCAGCGTGACCGTGCCGCCGGCCGGCGAGAACTTGATCGCGTTGTCCAGCAGGTTCGCCACCGCCTGCTGGATCAGCTCCCGGTCGCCCCAGACCGGAAGCGGCTTGGCGGCCTGCAGCACGAGCGTCAGCCCCCGCTCCTCCGCGACCGCGCCGTAGAGTTCGGCCAGGTCCGCAAGCAGCGGGCCGACATCCAGCGCCGCAAAGGCGTAACGCCCGGCGCCGGCCTCGATCTCCGCAATGCGCAGCAGCGCCTGGAACACCGCGGTGACGCCGTCGAGGTCCATGACCGCGCGCTCCACCGCGGCGCGAAGCTCGGCCGCACTTCCGGCGTTCGCCGCCGCGTCCTCCAGCCGGGCGCGGGCGCGGGTGATCGGGGTGCGCAGGTCATGCGCAATGGCGTCGGACACCTGGCGCACGCCGTCCATCAGCCGGCTGATGCGGTCCAGCATGTCGTTGAACGTTGCCGCCAGCCGGTCGAACTCGTCGCCTCGGCCCGACAGCCCGATGCGCGGCGGCAGCTCGCCGGCCGAGATCGCCGCCGTGGTCTTAGTGACGTGCCCCATCATGCGCGTGAACATGCGCCGCACCGTGAGCGCCCCGGCCAGGCCCAGGATGGCGATCGGCGCCAGCGCCCAGGCCATCATGTCGGTCAGCAGGCGCTGCAGCGCGGCGCGTGCCCGCACGTCCCGCCCCACCAGCAGCGCGGTGCCGTCCGGCAGCGCGAAGCGGCGAAGCCGGGCCAGGCTGCGTTCGCCGTGGTGCCGGGTCGGCAGCTCATAAACGACGCCCTCCTGCGCCACGGCCGCCGGCCAGGCTGGGAGGTTGCCGCTCAGGCGCTGGCCCGATGGGTCGAGCACGAGGTAGACGCCGTCGTCATCGGCGTCGCCGGCCAGGCGGGCCTCGATGTTCGCCAGCAGCGCCGCGTTGCCGCCACCCTGCCACCGGTTGGACAGCATCTGCGCGTCGGCGCGGATGGCGGCGTCCACCTGGGCGTCCAGCAAGCCAATCGTGGCCCACCACAGCAGCAGCATCAGCGACAGCACGCTCAAGGCGAACAGCCCGGCATAAGCCAGCGCCAACCGGACGCCTGCGGAGCGGAACAGCCGGCGCAGCCCACCGGCGTTGGGCCGCATTGTCCTTATTCGCCGCGCAGCATGTAGCCGGCGCTGCGGACGGTCTGGATGGACGCCGCGTCGAACGGCTTGTCGATCTTCTGGCGCAGCCGGGATACGTGCACGTCGATCACATTGGTCTGTGGATCGAAATGATAATCCCACACGCCTTCCAAAAGCATGGTGCGCGTCACCACCTGCCCGGCGTGCCGCATCAGGAACTCCAGCAGCCGGAACTCCCGCGGCTGCAGGTCGATCTTTCGCCCGCGGCGGCGCACCGTGCGGGACAGCAGGTCCATCTCCAGGTCGCCGACCACAAGCCGCGTCGCGCTCTGGGCTGCGCTCTGGGCCGCCCGGCCCCGGCGCATCAGCGCCTCCACCCGGGCGAGCAGCTCGCTGAACGCGAACGGCTTGGTCAGGTAGTCGTCGCCGCCCGCCTGCAACCCCCGTACCCGGTCGTCCACGCCGACCATGGCCGACAGGAACAGCACGGGAGTCTGGTTGTCCTGCGCGCGCAACGTTTCCAGCACCCCCAGGCCGTCCAGGCCGCCGGGCAACATGCGGTCCAGGATGATGGCGTCGAACGGCTCCCGGGTTGCGAGCGACAGGCCGTCCGCGCCGTTGCCGGCCTGCGCCGCATCGTGCCCGGCTTCCCGCAGGCCCTTCATCACGAAGCCCGCCACGTCCGTATCGTCCTCGACCACCAGGATGCGCATGACTCAGCTTGTCGCCTTCAACTCGGCGCTTCCTGGGCGCGGCGGCCGACGGTGACCGGCAGGTCGAAGCTCTGCCCGCCGCGGCGCACGGACAGCTTCACGGCGCTGCCGGGCGCGGCGGCGGCAACGGCGCGGATCAGGCCGCGGGCGCTGTCCACGTGGTCGCCGTTTACCGCCAGCACCACGTCGCCAGGCCGCAGCCCGGCGCGCGCCGCGGGACCGGTGCGGTCGATGCCCGCGATCTCCACGCCGTTGTTCGCCGCCCGGCCCGGCGCGTCTTGCACGGACACGCCCAGCCAGCCGCGGTCGATCCGCCCCTTGTCCCGCAACTGCGACACGATCCGGGTCGCGATCTCGCTCGGCACCGCAAAGCCGATGCCGACCGACCCGCCGGTCGGCGACACGATGGCGGTGTTCACCGCGATCACGTCGCCGTCCAGGTTGAAGGTCGGTCCGCCGGAGTTGCCGGGGTTGATCGGCGCGTCGATCTGCAGGAAGTCGTCGAACGGCCCGGCGCCGATGTCCCGTCCGCGCGCCGACACGATCCCTGCCGTGACCGAACTGCCCAGCCCGAACGGGTTGCCGGCCGCGAGAATCCAGTCGCCCACTTCCACCGCGCGGCTGTCGCCCCATTTCACGAAAGGAAGGGGGGTCGGACTGCTGACCCGGATCACCGCGATGTCCGTCAGGTCGTCCGAGCCGATCAGCCGCGCCGGCAGCTCCGTCCCGTCCGCCAGCGCCACCGTGATGCGGTCGGCGCGGCCGACGACGTGGTTGTTGGTGACGATCAGCCCATTCGGGTCGATGATGAAGCCGGACCCGGCGCCCAGCACCTGCTCCCGCCGGCCGCGGAACCGCTCGCGGAACTGCCGCTCGAATGGCGTGCCGCGCAGTTCCGGCGGGATCGCGGCGGTCACGTCGGTCGGGCTGCGCCCCTCCGTCACTGCGATGTTGACCACGGCCGGCACCACGCGCTTGACCAAGGGCGCGAAGCTCGCCGGCGCGGTGCCCGCAGTGCGCAGGGGGCCGAGCGATTCGGCCCGGGCCGGGAAGTTCGAGCAGCCGGACAGCACGAGCGCCGTCGCAGCCAGGACAGCGCGAAGGCCGGGTTTCATGAATCGAGGCTCCCTGAAAGGCGGAAAAGACGAATATATGGCTAAGATGGGGTGGAAACGCACATTGCGAAAGCTCAATCGCCCGATGGACGTTCCGGCCAGTCATGCCGGGGGTAACGGCCGCGCATATCCTTGCGGGCGTCGGCCCAGGCGCCGCGCCAGAAGCCCGCAAGATCCGCGGTGATCGCGATGGGCCGGCCCGCCGGGGACAGCAGCGCCAGTTGCAGCTTCACCCGCCCGCCTGCCAGGCTCGGCGTCGCCGCGAGGCCATAGAACGCCTGCGCCCGCGCGCTCGCGAGCGGCACCGGCTGCGCGTAGTCCACCGCGGCCCGCCCGCCCGGCAATGCCAGGTGCGTCGGCAAATCCCGGTCCAGCCGCGCCGCGCGCTGCCCGCCCAAGAGGCCGCGCAGGATGCCATGCAGGTCGAGGTTCGCGACCTCCGCCAAGCGCGACAGCCCCAGCAGGTGCGGCGCGAGCCACTGCCCGACGCTCGCCGCCAGCCCGGCGTCGGACAGGTCCGGGGTGTCCGGGTCCAGTTCCCGCAGCCGCGCGGTACGGGCCTGCAGTTGCCGGGCGGCGTCGGTCCAGGGCAGCGCGTCCAGGCGGCGGCCCGCGGCCTCGGCCAGCGCGGCGGCGGTGGCCCCGGGATCGGCGGCCACGGTGCGGTCCTCCAGCACC
>CAXTUQ010000106.1:0-12753 GCA_964247405.1 uncultured Acetobacteraceae bacterium | reverse complement strand
GCCGAGTGCCGGGCGGTCGCTGGGGCCGCACCTGCCGCCGCCGATGGCCCCGGACCCGCCACCCCGCCGCCCGCTGCGCGCCGGGCCGTTCGGCGTGCTGGACGTGGGCAGCACCAAGGTGACGTGCCTGATCGGCCGGGTGGACGGCGACGGCAAGCTCCGCGTGCTCGGCTTCGGGATGCGGCAATCCCGCGGCGTGCGGACGGGCGGGATTACCGACCTGGACGGGGCGGAGCAGGCGGTGCGCGGCGCGGTGGGCGACGCGGAGATCCAGGCGGACCACCGGCTGCGCTCCGTGGTGGTGAACCTCACCTGCGGCACGCCGGAAAGCCGGGTGTTCGGCGTGCAGTGGCCGGTGGGCGGACGCGCCGTGACCGAGGCGGACATACGGCGCGTGGTGCAGGAGGGCCGTGCCCGCGCGGTCGTCGAGGGGCGGGAAACCATCCACGCCCTGCCGCTCGGCTTCGCCGCCGACGGGACGCTCGGGGTCGCCGACCCGCGCGGCCTGCATTGCGACCTGCTGTCGGCCCGGCTGCACATCGTGGACGCCACGGCGACGGCCCTGCGCAACCTTGAGACGGCGGTGCTACGCTGCGAGCTGTATATCTCGGAGCTGGTCAGCGCACCCTTGGCGGCCGGGCTGTCGTCGCTGGTGGAGGACGAGCGGCAACTGGGCGCCACCGTGATCGACATGGGCGGGGGCGCCACGGGAATCGGCGTGTTCAGCGAGGGCAACCTGCTGCACACGGCGCAGCTCGCGGTGGGGGGCAGCCACGTGACCCACGACCTGGCGCGAGTGCTGTCCACCTCCGTCGCCGACGCTGAGCGGCTGAAGACTGTTTACGGCAATGCGGAAGGCAGTCCGGACGACGAACGGGAAATCTTGTCCGTGCCGCTGGTGGGCGAGGAGGAGCATCACTTCGCCAAGATCCCGCGCAGCCAACTGGTGGACGTGATCCGCCCGCGCCTGGAAGAAACGTTCGAGCTGGTCCGCGAGCGTCTCGACCAGGCCGGCATGGCGCGGGAGGTCGGCACGCGCGTCGTGCTGACGGGGGGCGCCAGCCAACTGGCGGGCGCGCGGGAGATGGCGGGCCGGGTGCTTGACCGCCAGGTGCGCCTGGGCCGCCCCTTGCCGCTGCGCGGATTGGCGGACGACGTGTCCGGCCCGGGCTATGCCACCGCGGCGGGCTTGCTGAACTGGGCGGGCGGCGTTGGGCGGACGCTCGCCGACATCGACACGTCCGACGACCAGGCGGCGGGCTGGATCGGCCGCGCCGTCAACTTCATCCGAAACAGACTGTAACATTTCATTCGGAAACGGTATATGTGTTAATACGTAACTAACGTTAACGCTACCTTATCGCGATCAGCTTGGGAGAGCCTCGATGACCCTGAATCTCACCGTTCCGCAGCAGAACCACACCGACTTCACGCCGCGCATCACCGTGATCGGGGTGGGCGGCGGCGGCACCAACGCCGTTGACAACATGATCGCACTGAACCTGCAGGGCGTGGAGTTCGTGGTCGCCAACACGGACGCGCAGCAATTGCAGCACAGCCGGGCCGACCGCCGGGTGCAGTTGGGCCCGCATCTGACGCAGGGTCTCGGCGCCGGCGCCAAGCCCGAGATCGGCCGCGCCGCCGCGGAGGAGGCGGCGGACGAGCTGATGCGCCACATGGACGGCGCCCACATGGTGTTCATCACCGCCGGCATGGGCGGCGGCACCGGCACCGGCGCCGCCCCGGTGATCGCCCGCATGGCGCGGGAGCGCGGCGTGCTGACGGTCGGCGTGGTCACCAAGCCGTTCACCTTCGAGGGCGCCCGGCGCGGCAAGGCGGCGGAGGCGGGGATCACCGAGCTGCAGCAGTTCGTCGATACGCTGATCGTGATCCCAAACCAGAACCTGTTCCGGCTTGCCAACGAGCGGACCGGCTGGAAGGAAGCGTTCAAGATGGCCGACCACGTCCTGTACATGGGCGTGCGCGGCGTCACCGACCTGATGGTGGCGCCGGGCCTGGTGAACCTCGACTTCGCCGACATCCGCACGGTGATGGCGGAGATGGGCAAGGCCATGATGGGCACCGGCGAGGCGGAAGGCGAGAACCGCGCCATCCGCGCCGCGGAGGCCGCCATCAGCAACCCCCTGCTGGAGGACACCAGCATGGGCGGGGCGCGCGGCCTGCTGATCAACATCACCGGCGGCGACGACATGACGCTGTTCGAGGTCGATCAAGCGGCGAACCGCATCCGGGAAGAAGTGGCGGAGGACGCGAACATCATCTTCGGCTCGGCCATCGACGAGGACTTGGTGGGGCGCGTGCGGGTCTCGGTGGTTGCGACCGGGATTGACCTGGCCCAGACGGAGGTGCAGAAGCCGCGCCTGGTCGCGGTGGGCGGCGGCGGTGCGACCGATGCGGGCTCGTCCGGCCCGGCGGCTGCGCCGTCAGGTCCGCCCCCTTCCACCATGCCGCCGTCGTTCGCCATGGCGGGCCAGCCCACAAGCACGCTGGTGCCGGCACAGTTGCTCACGCCCCGTGCGGCCGAAGCGGCTGGCGACGCGTCGCCGCATGGCTTGCATGGAGGAGGGGCGCAGCAAGGCGGGGGGCAGCACTATGCGGCCCCGGCGCCGGCGCTTCGGCCCGCGCCGCCGCGGGCCAGCGTCACGCCCCTGGAACCGTCCCGCACCGAGCCGACGCCGCCGCCCAGCACGACGCGGAGCCTGTTCGACATCATGACCGGCATCGGGCGGAGCCGCAGGGTGGCGGTGTCCGACCCGGAGCCGCAACGGGCGGAGCCGTCCTTTCCCGTGCACGGCGCCACAGCACCGCCGCGGCAGGAGCCGGCGGATGAAGGTCTCGATATCCCGACATTCCTGCGCCGCCAGAAGTCATAGACTTAGCATTTACAAAGTCTTAAGGCGTAATGTTCAGAAACATTCATTGATTTGGCGTTCCCCTGGCAACCACATAGGTTGCATCAGGGGACGCCATTTGGGCGTCCGGACAATCACTCCAGCGTCATAGCTGGCTGAGGGTAACATGGACGGACTGCCCGAGATATCTCCGACAGCGCGCGAGCTTGCGCTGTCCCCTGCGGCCGGCGCGGCGCAGCGCACGTTGAAGTCTGCCATCTGCTGCGTCGGCATTAGCCTGCATTCCGGGCAGCGGGTCAACGTCGTCCTGAAGCCGGCTCCCGCGCATTCGGGCATCGTGTTCCGGCGCACGGATCTCGGCATCGACATTCCCGCCCGTTTCGACCAGGTGTCGGACACACGGCTTTGCACCGTGCTGGCATCACCGGATCACCCGGACATTCGAGTTGGTACGGTGGAGCACCTGATGGCGGCCTTGTCGGCCTGCGGCATCAGCAACATCCGGGTTGAACTGGATGGGCCCGAGGTGCCGGCGCTGGACGGGTCCGCTGGGCAATGGGTGTTCCTGCTGGACTGCGCGGGATCGGTGGAGCAGGACGCGCCGGCCCGGGTCATCGAGGTGCTGCGGACGGTTCGGGTGCAGGACGGAGACGCATTCGCCGAGTTGCGGCCCGGCGCGTCTGGCTCCCTTGAGATGTCGATGTCGATCGCCTTCGACGCCCCGGCTATCGGGCGGCAGGCTTTGTCCCTTGCAGCAAACGGCCCGGCGGTCCGGCATGAGTTGGCGGACGCCCGCACCTTCACGCTGGCGCGTGAGGTTGCCGGGCTGCAGGCAGCGGGTCTGGCGCAGGGCGGCAGCCTGGACAATGCCGTCGTGGTCGATGGCGCGCGGGTTCTGAACCCTGGTGGCCTGCGGATGACAGACGAGTTCGTGCGCCACAAGATGCTTGATGCCGTGGGTGACCTGGCGATGGCGGGCGCTCTGCTACAGGGACGATTCGTCGGGCATCGCTCCGGCCACACGCTCAACAACCGCGTGCTTCGCGCCTTGTTCGCGGACCGGTCGAACTGGCGGGACGTGACGCCGCAGGCGCAGGCCGCGGCGCCGGTGCTGCAAGCCGCATAACGCATTCCGCGCCACCGCGTCGGCGTGCTATAGGGCCGATGTCATGAAGCAACGCACCCATTTTCGCACGCTGCCCGCACGCCTCCTTCCGGGCCTCCTCGCCCTTTCGCTGCTGCAGGGGTGCGAGACGCTGAGTTCGATCTCGCCCTGGACCGGGAAGAGCGAGGATCTGCAAGTGAAGGCCGATCCCGCGTCGAAGACGGTCGAAGAACTTTACAACAACGGGGTGGATGCGCTCAACCAGAAGCGTTACGCCACCGCGGTTTCGCAATTCGATGCCGTTGAGCAGAACTACCCTTATTCGTCCTGGGCAGTGAACGCCCAGTTGATGCATGGCTATGCAGAATACCTGCAGAACCATTACACCGAGGCGATTGGCACGCTTGACCGCTATATCCAGCTTCATCCGACGAGTTCCAACGCGTCTTACGCTTACTATTTGCGTGCCCTGAGCTTCTACGAGCAGATCGCTGACATTCAGCGTGACCAGAAGGGTACCGAGCAGGCGATGACCGCCTTGCAGGACGTGGTGAACCGCTTTCCCGAAAGCGCCTACGCCCGCGACTCCCGGCTCAAGATCGACCTTTGCCGCGACCACCTGGCCGGCAAGGAGATGGAGATCGGCCGCTACTACGAGCAGCAGAAGCTCTACGCAGCGGCCATTGGCCGCTTCCAGCGCGTCATCGACGACTACCAGACCACCAATCATGCGCCCGAGGCGCTGCATCGGCTGACCGAGATTTACCTGATGTTGGGCTTGACCGACCAGGCCAAGCGGACTGCCGCCGTGCTGGGTCACAACTACCCCGGCAGCCGTTGGTACGAGGACAGCTACGACCAGCTTGCCGAGAACGGCATCGCGCCGCCGACGCGTGCGACCGAACGGGCCAACAGCTTCTTGGCACGCACCCTGGGCAGCGTTTTCTAGCCCCCACGTGCTGACCGCCCTGTCGATCCGCGACGTGGTGCTGATCGAGCGCCTGGATCTGGCGTTCGGCACCGGGCTGACCGTGCTGACCGGGGAAACCGGCGCCGGCAAGTCCATCCTGCTGGACAGCCTGGGGCTGGCGCTCGGGGCGCGGGCCGACTCCGGCCTGGTCCGGGCGGGCGCCGAGCAGGCCAGCGTCACCGCCTGCTTCGCCCCGCCGCCCGGCCATCCCGCCCTGGACCTGCTGGCCGAGCAGGGCGTGGCGCTTGAGGACGAGATCGTGGTGCGCCGGGTGGTGTCGAAGGACGGGCGGTCCCGCGCCGCGATCAACGACCAGCCGGTCGGCGTGGCGCTGCTGCGCCGGGCCGCGGCGCTGCTGGTGGAGGTGCAGGGACAAGGCGACCAGATGGGCCTCGCCGACCCGGCGGCCCATGCGGCGCTGCTGGACGCTTATGGCGGGTATGCCCCGGTCCGCTCGGCGGCGGGCGCGGCGTGGCGTGCGTGGCGGGACGCGAACGCCCGGCTGCAAGACGCCAAGACCGCCATTGCCGAGGCGCAGCGGGAAGAGGACTGGCTGCGCCACGCGGTGGAGGAGCTTTCGGCCTTGGCCCCGGTCGAGGGCGAAGAGGACCACCTGGCCGCGGAGCGCCAACGGCTGCAGCAGGGGGAACGCCGGGCGGAGGCGATTGCGTCCGCCTTGTCGGACATCGCGCCCAAGGACCGGCGCAGCGCCGGGCCGGCCGCCTCGCTGCGCAATGCGTCGCGCGCCTTGCAGAAGCTCGTGCCCACCAACCAGCCGGACGCCGACAACCCCGCCGCCCCCGCTTTGGCCGCTTTGGAGCGCGCGGAGGAGGCGCTGGCCGAGGCCGAGACGCTGCTCAGCCGTTTGGCCGACGAGGCCGACACCGACCCGCGCCTGCTGGAGCAAGCGGAGGAGCGGCTGTTCGCGCTGCGCGCCGCGGCCCGCAAGCACGGCACAACCGTGGTCGAGCTGCCCGCTTTGCTGGCCGGCCTGCGCGGACGGCTCGCGGCGCTCGATACGGGGGCGGCTGAGATCGCGTCGCTGGAGACGGAGGCCGCCGGCGCCCGCACGGCCTATGCCGCCGCAGCCAGCGCGCTGACCGCGGCGCGGCAGGTCGCCGCCAAGCGCCTTCAAACGGCGGTCACGGGTGAATTGCCGCCGCTCCGGCTCGACAAGGCGCGGTTCACCGTGGAGGTTGAGGCGTTGGAGGAGGCCCGCTGGGGCGCCGCCGGGGCGGATGCGGTGCGGTTCCTGATCGCCACCAACCCCGGCCAGGCGCCGGGCGCACTCGACAAGATCGCGTCGGGCGGCGAGCTGTCCCGCCTGATGCTGGCGCTGAAGGTGGTGCTGGTCAGCGGCGGCTCGGTGCCGACGCTGGTGTTCGACGAGGTGGATAGCGGGGTGGGCGGCGCCACGGCGGCGGCGGTGGGCGACCGGCTGGCGCGCGTGGCGGACCAGGTGCAGGTCCTGGTTGTCACCCACAGCCCGCAGGTCGCGGCGCGTGGCGCGGCCCACCTGCAAGTCGCCAAGATCGCCGCCAAGAACCGGGCGGAAACCCGCGTGCTCTCGCTCGACCTGCCGGCCCGGCGGGAGGAGATCGCCCGCATGTTGGCGGGCGAAAGCGTGACGGAGGCCGCCCGCGCCGCCGCCGACAGCCTGCTCGGCACGGCTGCGTGAAGGCGGGGGCATGACGGAGGAGGAGGCGGCAGAGGCGCTCGCGGCCCTCGCCGCGGAGATCGCCCGGCACGACCAGGCCTACCACGAGCAGGACGCGCCGCTGATCACCGACGCGGAGTACGACGCGCTGCGGCAGCGCAACGCGGCCATCGAGGCCGAATTCCCGCACCTGATCCGTCCCGACAGCCCGACCCGCCGGGTGGGTGCTGTGCCCACGGCCGGCTTCGCCAAGGTCCGCCACCGCGTGCCGATGCTGTCCCTCGACAACGCCTTCGACACCGCGGACTTCACCGAGTTCTGCGCCCGCATCCGCCGCTTCCTGCATCTGCCGGAGGACGCCGGCCTGTCTTTCGTTGCCGAGCCGAAAATCGACGGCCTGTCCATCAACCTGCTGTACGAAAACGGCACCCTGGCGCGCGGCGCCACCCGCGGCGACGGCACGGAGGGGGAGGATGTGACCGCCAACCTCCGCACCATGCGGACCGTGCCCGACCGCCTGCACGGCCCCTGCCCCGCCCTGATCGAGATCCGCGGCGAGGTGTTCATGACCAAGGCCGACTTCCTGGCGCTCAACGCGGCGCAGGCGGCGGCCGGGCAGAAGGTGTTCGCCAACCCGCGCAACGCCGCCGCCGGGTCGCTCCGCCAGCTCGACCCGGCCATCACCGCGGCCCGGCCGCTCTCCTTGTTCGCCTACGCCCTGGGCGACGTGCAGGGGAGCGTCCCCGGCACCCACTCCGCCTACCTGGAGCAGCTCCGCGCCTGGGGCTTCCAGGTCAACCCTCTGTCCCGCATGTTGGCCGGGGAGGCGGAGGCGGAGGCGTTCCAAGCGGAGACCGCCCTGGCCCGCTCCGGCCTGGGCTACGACATCGACGGCGTCGTTTACAAGCTCGACGACCTCGCCTTGCAGCGCCGCCTCGGCTTCGTCGGCCGGGCGCCGCGCTGGGCCATTGCGTGGAAATTCCCCGCGGAACAGGCGAGCACCACCCTGGAGGACATCCGCATTCAGGTCGGCCGCACCGGCGCGTTGACCCCGGTGGCGTGGCTGGCGCCCGTGAACGTCGGCGGCGTGCTCGTCACCCGCGCCACCCTGCACAACGAGGACGAGATCGCCCGCAAAGACGTGCGTGTCGGCGACACGGTGGTGCTGCAGCGCGCCGGCGACGTGATCCCGCAGATCGTCCAGGTCATGCTGGACCGCCGCCCGGAGGGCGCCCCCTCTTTCGTGCCGCCGGAACCCTGCCCCGCCTGCGGCAGCCTGGCGGTGCGCGCCGCGGGCGAGGTGGTGCGCCGCTGCACCGGCGGCCTGATCTGCCCGGCGCAAACCGTCGAGCGGCTGATCCACTTCGTGTCCCGCGGCGCCTTTGACATCGAGGGCTTGGGCGAGAAATCCATTCAGGAGTTCCACGGCCTCGGCTGGCTGCACGGCCCGGCCGACATCTTCCGGCTGGAGCAGCACCGCGCCGAGCTGCTGACCCGCGAGGGCTGGAAGGAGAAATCCGTCCGCAACCTGATGCAGGCCATCGAGAGCCGCCGCACGGTCCCGCTGGACCGCTTCATCTACGCCCTCGGCATCCGCCGGGTCGGGGACACCAACGCCAAGCTGCTGGCCCGGCACTACGCCAGCTATGCCGCCTGGCGCACCCAGATGCTGGCGGCCACCACGATTGGCAGCGACGAGCGCTCGGCCCTGGGCAGCATCCTGGGGGTCGGCAAGGCTTTGGCGGACGAGTTGGCGGCGTTCTTCGTTGAGCCGCGCAACCTCCTGGCGCTTGATGAACTGGCGGCACAGCTCACCATCCAGGACGCCAAGCCCACTGCTGCGGCGGATGGCGCGCTGTCCGGCAAGAACCTGGTGTTCACCGGCACGCTGGAGACCATGAGCCGCCCGGAGGCCAAGGCGCGGGCGGAGGCGCTGGGCGCCCGCGTCACCGACAGCGTGTCGAAGCGGACGGACCTGTTGATCCTCGGCGCCGACGCAGGGTCGAAGGCGAAAAAGGCCGCGGAGTTGGGTGTGGCGACGGTGACGGAGGCCGAATGGCGGGAGATGGCGGGGTTCGAGCCGAGCCTTCGGCAGCAGCCGCAAAGCGTTTGAAGCTTGCGGTTAAATGCGCTTGTGCCTGATGGAAGGGGACACGAGGGTCAAAAACTCTAGAAGCCGACCCAGACAGGCTTGTGACCAGGTTCTAAACGCGTCCCGAAGCTATCTCTACTTCACTTCTCCCGCTCCCAAATCGCGACTCCGACGAACCGCTTGTCCGGTTGCGCTCCATACGGCTGCTCGGGTGTCCTGACGGTGAGCTTATCTCCGTCCACCGTGAAGTAGCGAACCTGTTCAGTCGCTTTGAAGACCTCAGTCCAGGCGCCATCAACCGTCGTGATGAACTTGTCTCCCTCCACCCTAAACTTGCCGGTGTAGGCGGCCATGGAGCGCATGAGCGCAGCGGCCTCGGCATCGTTGGTAGGCGGCTTGCGATCACTCGCAGAGAGGTAGGCCGCCATCTTGTGCTCAGGCGTCAGGATAAGGCGGCCGAAGGGATGAGAACCGTAGATGTCGCGAGGGGCAGCGTTTTCGCCGACGAACTGCACCGTCTGCGAGAGGAGGCGCCAGGACCCGAATAACTGCGAGCCGACATCTTCCTCGGCCAAAGTGGGCCGGGAGAAAAGCAAGGCCGAGAGGGCCAACAACGCGCTGACAAGACGCATGGCGTTCTCCTTTCGGTTTCCAGGCAAACGTGGACACGTCCTTTTTCGTGTTGACCGCACGACGGTATATGCAACGCAAGCTACTAAGACGATCCTCCAAGCTCCGCGCAGGCCGCGGCCAGCCAACCCCGTGCTGCCCCGTCCAAGGCCGGTCCGACCTCTGCCAAGACTCTCGCGTGGTACTCGTCGATCCAGCGCCGTTCCTCGGTCGTGAGCAACGCCGGGTCGATTAGCCGGCGGTCGAACGGGGCCAGCGTCAGAGTCTCGAACTCCAGGAACGGCTTCTTGGCCGCGGGGCGGTCCGCCGTGCGCACCATCAGCAGGTTCTCCAGCCGGATGCCGTAGGCGCCGGGCAGGTAGTAGCCCGGTTCGTCCGACAGGATCATGCCCGGCGCCAACGGCACCATGCGCCCGGCGCGCGACAGGCTCGCGGGACCCTCATGCACGGACAGATAGCTGCCCACGCCGTGGCCGGTGCCGTGATCATAGTCCAGCCCGGCCTGCCACAGCGCGCGCCGGGCGAAGGCGTCCAGGTGTGGGCCGGCGACACCTTGCGGGAACAGCGCCGTCGCCAGCGCGATATGGCCCTTCAGCACGCGGGTGAACCGGTCGCGCAACTCGTCCGGTGGCGCGTCCGGCCCGGTCCAGACCGTGCGGGTGATGTCGGTGGTGCCGTCCGGGTACTGCGCGCCGCTGTCAACCAGGTAGGCCTCGTTGGCGCGGAGCGGGCGGTCCGTTTCGGGCGTCACGCGGTAGTGGATCACCGCGCCGTGCTCCCCGGCACCGGAGATCGCAGGGAAGCTCTCCCCCCGGAACTCCGCCGCGGCCTGCCGGAACGCCAGCAGCCGCTGGGCAACGGTCATCTCGGTCAGCGTCGAGCGGTCGGCGCCGTCCAGCCAATGCAGGAAGCGGCAGACCGCCACAGCGTCCCGCGCATGGGCCGCCCGCGCGCCGGCCTGCTCCGTGGGGTTCTTGCAGGCCTTGGGCAGTTGGCACGGATCGGCGCCGTCGAGGACCGTGGCGCCCGCCTGGTCCAGCGTTTGCGCGAACCACACGGGCGACCCCGCCGCGTCCACCCGCACCCGCTGCCCAGACAACTGCGCCAGCGCCCCAGGGAGCATGGCGCGGCCGGTGGTCGTCACGTCGGGTCCCAACCAGTCCAGCGTTTCGGGCGGCAGCTTCTCCGGTTCCATGAACAGGGTCGCCGTGCCGTTCGCGCGCAGCAGCACGAAGCCCAAGGCGAACGGCGTGTAATCGACATCGCCACCGCGCAGGTTCAGCAGCCAGGCGAGCGACGCCGGGTCGGTGATGACGGCGACATCCTGGCTGTCCGCCTGCAGGGCCGCCGCCACATCGGCACGCTTCTCCGCCGAGGACCGGCCGGCATAGGCCAGCGGGTGCGGCACCGCCGGCGCGGACGGAGCGGCGGGGCGGCCGGTCCAGGCGAGATCAACCGGGTTCGGATCAGCCCGCACCATCTCCAGCCCGGCGTCGGACAGGCGTTTCAGGCCGTCCTGGCTGATCAGCCACGGGTCGTAGCCGATCCGGGCGCCGGGGGCGGCATGCTCCTTGAGCCAGGCCGGCGGCGGCTGCTCAATGAGATGGCAAGCCTCATACAGCGCCGCGTCCACCTGGGCCGCGAGCTGCAGCGTGTAGCGCCCATCGGTGAACACGGCCGCCCGGTCCGCCAGCACGATGGCCAGCCCGGCGCTCCCGGTGAAGCCCGTGAGCCAGGCGAGCCGCTCGGCCGCGGGCGGCACGTACTCGCCCAGATGCTCGTCGGCGCGCGGCACGACGAAGCCGTCCAGGCCCTGCGCCGCCATCGCCTGCCGCATGCGGGCCAACCGCTCCGCCGGCTGCATGGTCACGTTATCTTCATATTTTGTCATAGCTCAGGCATTTCGGCCGCGCTGCACGCATGTCAGGCAGCGTAACAATGCACGCTGCATTGCAGCATAAGAAGCGCATATTCCGGTTGCGCCACGGGAGCGACGCACCGGAAGTGCCGGCTCGGATCGTGGCGCACGTGAGTATTGAGGATAGTAGAATGAACGCCCCGCTTGCCAAGGAGCAGATTGCGCTCCTGATGTCCGATAGTCTGACGTACCGGAGTCCGGTCGTCGAGGGTACGGACGGCACCATCGCCGATGCCCGTCCGGCCCCGCGCAGCCTGGCCCAGCGTATCAGCAGCTTTTTCAACAACCTGCTCGCCATGCCGCGCCGCCGCGCGGTGCTGGATGAGCTGTCTTCGCTGAGCGACCGCGAGCTGGCCGACATCGGCCTCAACCGCAGCGAGTTGAGCCGCGTGTTCGACCCGCAGTTCGCCGCGGCGCGCAAGCGCAAGTCGGCGCCGGGCGGATTCGGCCGCACCTCCACGATCTGACGGGACGGGGGCAGGCTGGCTCAGCCTGCCCTCCCCGCCTTCCGCACCACCAGCGTCGCCCAATCGCCTTCACGCCAAATCGCCTCTAGCCGGAGGCCCTGGCGGCGGTGCGCCGCCAGCACCATGCGCGCCTGACTGGCCAGCAACCCCGCCAGGATCGCCGTGCCGCCCGGCGCCAGGCCGAGCGACAAATCCCGCGCCATCCGGCAAAGCGGCCGGGCCAGGATGTTGGCAAATACCAAGTCATAGGGTGCCGTTCCCTGGACGGCACGCGCCTGCCAACCGTTGCCCAGCACGGGCCGCACCAGCCGCCCGACGCCGTTCGCCGCCGCGTTCTGTTCCGCGACCCTGACCGACCACGGCTCGATGTCCGTCGCCAGCACGGGCCGCAGCAGCAGCTTTGCCGCCGCCATGGCCAGGATGCCGGACCCGGTTCCCAAGTCGAGGATGCGCCGCGGCCGGCGCCGGGCCACGACCTCCAGCGCGCGCAGGCAGCCGCGCGTCGATCCGTGCTCCCCCGACCCGAACGCAAGGCCCGCATCAAGCGTCAGCGTCAGCCGGCCCGGTGTCCCGGGACCAGCCTGGTGCGTGCCGCGCACCGCGAACCGCCGGCCCACATGCTGTTCCGGGAAGGACTCCTGGGTCCGCGCCAGCCAGCCCTCTGCTTCCGTCGCCTCCCGCCGCAGCGCGGCAGGGACGCCGCTGACCAGGGACGCCAGCGCCAGCGCGTCCTGCAACCGGGCCTCGTCGGCGCCCGCGTCATGCACGCCCTCCACCCGCCAGATGCCGCGCGCCTCGTCGGCGAAGAAGAAACCCACCGTCGCGCAAACGGTGCCGAGCGCGGCCTCGTATGCCTCCACCGCCGCATCCGGCACCTCGACGGACAGGGTCTCCAAGGGGACGGCGTGCCGCCTCATGCCTTTTCCACGAAACGGTCCAGCAGGCGTTTCTGGCCGGCCTTCTCGAACGCGATCTCCAGCCGGTCGTCATCCACGGCCAGCACCTGGCCGTAGCCGAATTTTTGGTGGAACACCCGGCTGC
>CAXTUQ010000105.1:0-12842 GCA_964247405.1 uncultured Acetobacteraceae bacterium | reverse complement strand
ACCGCAGGAGGACGGGCGGCCCCGCCGCCAGCGCCGCAAGCTCCGTCAGCCCGGCCGAACCCACGGTATCGGCGGCCAGCACCACGACATCGGGGCTGCCCAGCAGCAGCACGGGCGTGCCGCGGCGCAGGTCGGCCACGGCCCGGTGCACGGCCCGGACATGCAGCAGCTCGGGGTTGGGCAGGAAGGATGCGGCCGACTGGTCCGCCTGTGATCCTCGCGGCTGGGCCACGTCGTCTCCATCTCAATGATTGTGCCGGACGAGGGATATGGCGTCCGCTTGTGCGCCGCAGCCAACTGCCTCACAACGATGTGTGTATTCTAAGGCGTCGTGGTATCATTTTACAGGGCCTGACGTGCGTTGGTGCCTGCGTCAGATCAATTTTGAGGGGATCACCCCGTTTTGCTGGTTGCCCGTTTTGCTGGTTGGTCGAACAGAATGACAACGAAGCCCAAGCTTGGCGCTTTGCCATTGGTTTTACGAAGGGAAGTTGCCGAATGACGGCTGAACGTCCAATCCTTGTTGTTGATGACGATGCGACCCTGCGGGAAGCTCTTCTCGATCAGCTCCAGGTTGACGGGGAGTTTGCAGTCGCCGAGGCCACGACGGTTTCGGAAGCAGAGGCGCTGCTGACGAGCAAGGACTCCCGCTTCGATGCCATCATCCTCGACGTGGGCTTGCCCGATGGCGATGGCCGCGACCTTTGCGCGCTGTTGCGCCGGCAGGGGCTGCGGATGCCGATCATCATGCTGACAGGATCGGATGACGAGGCGGACGTGGTGCGTGGGCTGGACGCCGGCGCCAACGATTACATCGCCAAACCGTTCCGTCTGGCTGAGCTGCTGGCCCGGCTGCGCGCGCAGTTGCGGATTTTCGAGAACTCCGAAGACGCCGTATTCACCATCGGTCCCTACACCTTCCGCCCGAGCGCCAAGCTGCTGCACGAGCCGACGAAGAACCGTCGCATCCGGCTGACGGAGAAAGAGGCCGCCATCCTTAAGTTCCTGTATCGCGCGGGAACCCGGCCAGTGGCGCGGCAGGTCCTGTTGAACGAGGTTTGGGGCTACAACGCCGCCGTCACGACCCATACGCTGGAAACGCATATCTACCGCCTGCGTCAGAAGATCGAGCCGGACCCCAGCAACGCGCGCCTGCTGGTGACAGAGGGTGGCGGCTATCGCCTCGACCCGATCGCAGGCCCGGCGGACGCCTGACCGCCGCCGGAGAGCGTTCAGCGGTCACGGCCATGCGGCTTAGTGGGGCCGCGGCGTTGGTCGGCTGATCCAGGCTTCTCCTCCACCTCTGCCGGGTCCAGCCGTCTCGAAGCCGGTCGGCTGGTTGAGAACAGGCCGTTGCGGGGCACGGGACCGGCCCCTCACCGCTCGCGGCGGTGGGTTTCTCCGGACCTGCACTACCTCCCACAGCCGCCTTCTCGGCCGTACTGCACGGGTCCGCCCGGTTCGCGTCAAGCCTTTCAGTTTGACGCAAAATGTGGCTATAAACCAATGCAAAGATCTTTTCATGTTGAATTTGCAACAAAGTTGCGAGTTGTGAACTGTGCCTTTTCAAATGACGCATCCAAGCAGCCCAGAAAACGATTAAGCTAACAGGGCATGGTCAGATCAAGGTCCTGAACAGGATGAAAGTAGATTTCCGTACTCAAGATGGATCTTTTCCAAACTCCCGAGTGCAAGTCGAGGAGGCCAAATCCATAGGTGAACAACTGAGTAGGGATTTGGAGATTTATGCTGATCGTGGTGTAGCAGGCCGGTCTCCGCCGTTCCGAAGCCTGGCCAGGTTCTGGCTCGGCATTATCGGCATAGTCTGTGCTGGCGCGGCAACGCTTGAAGTCTTGGGACCGCCATTGCGCCATGGCCATACGCCGGGCCTGGCCGACAGCACCCTGCCGGGGGCTGAGGACCCACGCGTTGCCACGATGCCCGACCCACCACCGGCCGCGGCATTCTATCGCAGCGCCGCGCCCGCCAGGCCTGCAACGGTCCTGACGCCTCAACCGGCCGAGGCCGCCGCGGCGTTGCAACGCCCCGATCGCGATCCGCAGTTGCCTGAACAGCCTGCCCGCTCCGCGACCGATCCCACCGCGGCCGGAAGCGCTCCGCGTCAGCCGGGCGCGGTGCAGGAAGCCCTGCAAACCTTCAGGCCGGCTGTCCTGCCGACGATCCCCGAGCCGACGATGATCACGCTGCCCGGCGGCGTCCTGCGCATGGGCAGCAACGACGACTATTCGGAGCGGCCGGTGCATACCGTCCTGATCGAGCCGTTCCTGATGGCGCGATCCGCCGTCACGGTCCAGGAATGGCAAGCCTGCGTAGACGCCAGGGCATGCACGCTCCAGCCGAAAGGCAAGCCGGACCAGCCGCTCACCAACGCGAGCTGGGACGACGCGAGCCGATACGCGGCGTGGCTTTCCGGCACAACGGGCAAGCACTACCGGCTGCCGACCGAGGCTTAATTGTAAAACTCCGCCCTCGCCGTGACGGACACGCGCTATCCCTGGGGCAACGTCATGGCGCCCGGCAAGGCGAGCTGCAAGGGCTGCGGCGAGCCGGTCAGCATGCAGAACCCGCCTGTGGTGGAAGCCTATCCGCCCAACTCGTTCGGCCTGTTCGGCATGGGCGGCGGCGTCGCCGAGTGGGTGGCCGATTGCTGGCACCGCGACTACGCGGACGCGCCGCGCATCGGGACGAGTGCCTGGGATGCCCCCGATTGCCGGGAACGCGTGCTGCGCGGCGGCTCCTGGGTGACGGATGCGAAGTACCTCCGGTCGTCAAGCCGTGACTATTATGACGCGTCCGTGCGTTATCCGACCCATGGCCTCCGCCTTGCCCGGACCGAGTGACCGGCCTCCGGGCGGCGCAGGCGCCCAAAGGAGCATTATGTCGATTCGCCGCAGAACCCTGCTGCAGGCCGCCGCTCTTTCGACCGCCGCCGTGTCCGCGCCGGCATGGGCCGACAGGACGCCTTCGCCGAAGGACACGCTGCTCTACATCATCTGGCCGCATGACGGCGACCGCCTCCACGGCCCGTTCTGGTGCCGCTTCGGGCTGCGCAACATGGGCGTCACCCATGCCGGTGACGCGACGCCGAACTTCGGGCACCACCACCTGCTCATCGACGCCAACGAGCCGTTGGACCCTGACGAGCCGATCCCGTCAGACCGGAACCACCTGCATTTCGGCGCCGGGCAAACCGAGACCCGCCTCGACCTGCCGCGCGGGCGGCACACGCTGCAGCTCGTGCTTGGGGATGCCGAGCACAAGCTGTTCGACCCGCCGGTGATGTCGCGCAAGATCACGATCTTCGTGACGTAGCTTCGTCTAAGGTGGGGCCGGAAGGCGGACGGCTACACGTCGAGTTCGACGCAGACCGGCACGTGGTCCGAGGTCCGCGGCCAGTCCCTTGCCTCGGTCAGCACGGTGCTCGACCGCAGGCCCGGCACCAGGTCGCGGCTGACCCAGACGTGGTCCAGCCGGCGGCCGCGGTTGGCCTGCTTCCAATCCTGGTTGCGGTACGACCACCAGGTGTAGAGCTTCTGCTCCGCCGGCACGAAATGCCGCATGGCGTCAACGAAACCGGTCCGCATCCAGGTCTCCATCGCCGCGACCTCCACGGGCGTGTGGCAGACGACGGTGAGGAGCTGCTTGTGGCTCCAAACGTCGTGCTCCATCGGCGCGATGTTGAGATCGCCGACGAGGACGCTCCGCTCGGGCCGGCGTGCTGCAAACCAGTTGGTGACCTCGGCCACGAAGGCGAGCTTGTGGGCGAACTTCGGGTTGGCCACCGGGTCTGGCTCGTCCCCGCCGGCGGGGACGTAGAAGTCGTGCAGCGCCACGGGTCCCATGGGCGTCGAGAGCGCCACCCCGACATGCCGGCAGTCGCCGCGCTCGCACCAGTCGGGGCCGTCGAGCGGGGTGAACGGCACGCGCGACAGGACCGCGACGCCGTTGTAGCCCTTCATGCCGCGCCGGGCGACATGGGGGTAGCCGAACGCGCCGGGCGCGGCGTCGGGGAACAGCTCGTCCGGCACCTTGGTCTCCTGCAAGCAGATCACGTCCGGGTCCAGCGCCATCACCAGCCGGTCCAGCAGCGGCAGCCGGAGGCGGAGCGAGTTGATGTTCCAGGTGGCGATGCGGAGCGTGGTCATCGCCGTCCCATGGCCCGGCGCGCAGGCAGGTGCAAGCCGCCTTGATTATCGGGCCGTTTCGAGTACGGTCCCGGCCCGAGCCGCCTCTGCCCGACCCGTTGCCCTCGAAGGGAACACCGACGATGCTCCGCCGCTCTTTGCTTGCCGTTGTCGCCGCGCTGGCAGCGGCTCCCGCCGCCCACGCCCAGGGCGGCGCCCCGATCCCCGTGGGCGCAATCGAGATCCTGAGCGGCCCCAACGCCGCCTACGGCACGGCGATCCGCGCCGGGCTGGAACTGGCGCTGGAGGAGGTCAACGCCCAAGGCGTAGGGGACCGCAAGATCGCGCTGACGGTGGAGGACAGCGCCGGCAACAAGGACCAGGCGATTAACGCCGCCCGCAAGCTGATCGGCCGGGACAAGGTGGTGGCGATCATCGGGCCAACCTTGTCGAACGAGATGTTTGCCGTCGGGCCGGTGGTGAACGAGCGCAAGATTCCGATCATCGGCACGAGCACCACCGCCGTGGGCATCACCGAGATCGGCCCCTACGTGTTCCGCACCAGCCTGCCGGAAAGCGACGTGATCCCGGTGACGCTGGCGCGGGCCAAGGCGCGAGGCGTGAAGACGATCGCGCTGATGTACGCGAACGACGACGCGTTCTCGAAGTCGGGCTTCGATACCATGAAGGCCGCGGCCGAGAAGGCCGGGCTGAACATCCTGGCCATCGAGAGCTTCGGCAGCAAGGACACCGACTTCAGCGCGCAGTTGACCAAGATCCGCGCGCTGAAGCCAGACGCGGTCGGCATCTCGGCCCTGGTCGAGCCGGTGTCGGGCGTGCTGCTGCAGGCGCGGCAGCTGGGGTTCGGCAAGGAAACGCTGTTCATCGGCGGCAACGGCAGCAACTCGCCGAAGCTGGGCGAGATCGCAGGCGCCGCGGCCGACGGCTTGATCGTCGGCAGCCCGTGGTTCGTGGGCAAGGACGACCCGGCGAACCAAGCCTTTGTCGCCAAGTTCCGCGCCAAGTACGGCCGCGACCCCGACCAGTTCGCCGCCCAGGCTTATGACTGCATGCACATCCTGGCCGACGCCATCGCCCGCGCCGGAACGCCCGAGCCGGCCAAGATCCGCGACGCCCTGCTGGCGACGAAGTACAGCGGCGTCATGGGGCCGTTCACCTTCACCCCGGGCCGGGACCCCGCCAGCACCGAGGGCGTGGTGGTGCTCGCGATGCAGGATGGCAGGTTCGGCATCGCCCCGGAGTAGCGGCGCGTCGGCAAAGGCTTGCGGTGGGCGCGCGAACCCCATAGGACCCGGCAATGCTTGCCCAGCAGCTTGTGAACGGCGTCCTGCTCGGCGCCACCTATGCCCTGTTCGCCCTCGGCTTCACGCTGATGTTCGGCGTGCTGCGGGTCATCAACCTGACCTACGGGTTCTACTTCTCGGCCGGCGCGCTGCTGGCGCTGTGGATGACGCGGCAGGGCGCTTCCATCTGGCTGGCGCTGCCGCTTGCGGCGCTCGGCGCCGGGTGCATCGCGGTGATGCTCGACTGGGTGCTGCTGACCCGGCTGCGCCGCGTCCAGGCGCCGGAACTGTCGTCGCTCATGGTGACGCTCGGCGGCGTGCTGGCGCTGTACTCGGCGCTGACGAGCTGGCTCGGCCCCGACATCCGCCGCCTGCCGCCGGGCATCGTGAGCGCGGATGCATTCCACATCGGCGACATCCGCATCACCACCGCGCAGATCCTGATCCTGGCGGCCACCACGCTGCTGGTCGGCGCGTTGCTGGCACTGATGCGCGGCACCCGGCTGGGCCTCGCGATCCGCGCTATGGCGGAGAAGCCGGACGCGGCGCAGCTCATGGGCATCGACACCGGGCGGACGGCGGCGCTGGTCTCCTTCATCTCCGGCTGCCTGGCCGGGGCAGGGGGGGTGCTGATCGGGCTGAACTTCAACGCGGTCCACCCTTACATGGGGGAGGCGATGATGCTGCGCGGCTTCGTCGTCATCATCGTGGGCGGCCTCGGCGACATCCGCGGCGCGCTGCTGGCTGGGCTGGCGCTGGGCGTGATCGAGGTGATGACCGCGGGCTACGTGTCGTCCAACCTCAAGGAAGCGGTGGCGTTCCTGATCCTGGTCGCCGTGCTGTGGACCCGGCCCTCCGGCCTGTTCGGCCGCGCCGTGCTGCGGCGGGCCTGATGCCCGCCTGGCTGGACGACCTCCTGTGGACCTACCAGAACCTGGTGTTCTCGCTCGGCGTCAACGGGCTGCTGGCGCTTTCGATGTACGTCGTGCTGGCGGTGGGCCAGTTGTCGCTGGGGCAGGCGGCGTTCATGGGGCTGGGCGCCTACTCCTCCGTGCTGATGACCACCAGGCTGGACCTGCCGTTCGCCGTGGTGCTGCCGTTGTCGGTCGTCGTGCCGGTGGCGTTCGCGCTGGCGGTCGGGGTGCCGACGCTGCGGCTGTCCGGCGTTTACCTCGCCATCGCCACCATCGGGTTGGGCGAGGTGCTGCGCGCGGTCTACCTCAACGTGGACCTGTTCGGCGGCGCGCTGGGCTTGTCCGGCATTCCGGAGCGCGCGACGGCCTCCATGATCTACGGACTGCTCGGCCTTGCGGTGCTGGCGCTGTGGCTGGTCGGGCGCAGCGGCATCGGCCGGGCGATGGAGGCGATGCGGGAGGACGAGACCGCCGCGGAGGTCATGGGCGTGCCGGTCCGGCGCTATAAGATGGGCGCGCTGGCCGCGTCCGCCGCGCTGGCCGGCCTTGCCGGCTGCCTGTCGGCCCACGTGTCGAGCTTCATCGGCCCCAATGAGTACGGCTTCGAGCCGGCCGTCACCATCCTGTCCTACGCGCTGCTGGGCGGCATCGGCACGCCGCTCGCCCCGGTGGTGGGCGCCTGGGTGCTGACCCTGTTGCCGGAGCTGCTGCGCGGGGTCAGCGACATCCGGCTGGTGCTGAACGGCGTGATCATCGTGCTCGCCGTGCTGTTCCTGCCGAACGGCCTGCTGGCGCTGCGCATGAAGCGGATCGGCGCCCGCACCGCCGCATGACCCCGTTGCTGGAATTAAGCGGCCTGACCCGCCGCTACGCCGGGCTGGTCGCGGTGGACGGCATCACCATGCAGGTGATGCCCGGCGGCGTCCACGCGGTGATCGGGCCGAACGGCGCCGGCAAGACCACGCTGTTCAACCTGGTGTCCGGCCTGGTGCCGCCGAGCGCCGGGCGCATCCGCTTCGCCGGGCAGGACGTGACCGGGCTGGCCGCCGACCGCCGCGTGGCGTTCGGCCTTGCCCGCACGTTCCAGAACATCCGCGTGTTCGCCGCGATGACCGTGCTGGAGAACGTGCTGACCGGCCTGCACGCCCGGCTTTCCGTGGGCTTGCCCGGCGTGGTGCTGCGCTTGCCGCGCTTCCGGGCGGAGGAGCGTCGCGCCGTGGCCCGGGCGCGTGCGGCGCTTGACCTCGTGGGCCTCGCCGACAAGGCCGGGCAGCGGGCGCAGGCGCTGTCCTACGGCGACCAGCGCCGCCTGGAGATCGCCCGCGCCATGGCGCCCGAGCCGCGCCTGGTCCTGCTGGACGAACCCGCCGCCGGCATGAACCCGGCGGAAACCGAGGCCCTCGCGGCCCTGGTCCGCCGGCTCAGCGGGTTCGGTGCCACGGTGCTGCTGGTGGAGCACGACATGGGATTCGTCATGGATATCTCCGACACCGTGACCGTGCTGAACTTCGGCAAGCGCATCTATGAAGGAACGCCGCAGGCCGTCCGCCAGGAACCCGCCGTGATCGAGGCGTATCTCGGCCACAAGGTCGCCGCGCGCCTCGCGGCCGGCGCCAAGGCCGGAGTGCGGGGCGCCGGATGAGCGGTCTTGAGATCGAAGGGCTTGAGGTGGCCTATGGCCGCACGGTGGCGCTGCACGGCGTGTCCATCGCCGTGGGGGAGGGCCAGGTCGTCTGCCTGATCGGGGCGAACGGCGCCGGCAAGACGACGGCGATGCGTGCCATCTCCGGCCTGGTGCGCCCGCGCGCCGGGCGGGTCCGTTTCGCTGGAGCCGACATCACCGGCCAGGCTGCGCACCGGATCGCTGCCGCCGGGCTGCGCCAGGTTCCGGAAGGCCGGCAGTGCTTTGCCGAGCTGACGGTCGCGGAGAACCTGGCGATCGGCGCCTACCTGGTGCCGAACCGCAGCGAGGTCGCGCGGCGGCAGGACCGCGTGCTGGCCCGCTTCCCCCGGCTGCGGGAACGGCTGCACCAGCTTGCCGGCTCCATGTCGGGCGGCGAGCAGCAGATGCTGGCCATTGGCCGGGCGTTGATGGGGGCGCCGCGGCTGCTCCTGCTGGACGAGCCGAGCATGGGCCTGGCGCCGCTGTTCGTGGAGGAAATCTTCGCGATCATCGCGGCGTTGAAGACCGAGGGCACGACGATCCTGCTCGTGGAGCAGAACGCTTCCGCCGCGCTCGACGTAGCGGACCATGCCTATGTTTTGGAAATCGGGCGCATCGTCCTATCCGGCCCGGCGGCAGAGGTCGCCAGCAACCCGGCCATCGCCGCGGCGTACCTGGGCGGCTGATCGGCTCGTTTAGGGCGACGGGAGGTCCTGCTGCTCCACCGGGGCCGGCGGTGGGGCGGCAGTCGGGTCCTGCAGCCAGTCGCGCAGCGAGCGGCGGATCTCGAACTCAAGCTCCACGTTCATGTCGTCCATCATCAGCCGGGTCAGGTCGTACAGCGCGCCGCGCAGGTCGCCGTCCGTGATGGATGACCGGGATACCCGCGCCTCCGCGAAGCCCGCCCGGGCGCCTTCCGCCATGAAGATTTCCAGGCGCACGGCCATCAAGCCGTTCAGGTGGCCTGAGCTTCGGTCAACCTGCGCCGCATCGATGGTGAAGACTGCCCGGCCCGAGGCGCCGCCGGGCGCGAGCCGGTCCAGCGCCATCTGCCGCAAAGTCGCGCCCGCCGGCGCCGGGGATTGCGCCTCGACCGGGCTGGGCGGCGGCGCGTCGCCCACATCGACAGTTGCCACGTTGAGCCGCAGCGGCGCCAGGTAATCGTAGCGCAGCGGCGGCATGGCGCGCGCCGGCGCATCCCCGCCGCACGCCGCCACGGCCCACGGCAGCAACAGGGCGGTGCGCCGCGGCAGTTTAGTTGAGGTTGTCATCAATTAAGTCGGGCATCACTAGCTTTGCCGTGCACCTCGCCGCGGTCGAAGCGGAAATCCAGGTTGCAGAACTCGCAGGTCATGACGATGTCGCCGCCGACCGACATGTGGTCCAGGTCGTCCGGCGGGAACGTCTCCAGGATGCCGGACAGCCGGGCGCGCGAGCAGCGGCAGCCATAGGCCAGGGCGCGGTTGCGGTCGGCTGAAACGCCGGCGGCGCCGAACAGCAGGTAAAGCAGCCGCTCCGGCGGGATGCGGTCGTCAAGCAACTCCTCCTCCTTGAGCGTCGCGGCGAGCGCCGTCGCGGTCCGCCAGCTTTCCGCCTGCGCCTCCGTGTCCAGCTCCGGGCTGATGCCGCCCTCCCCGGGAATGCGCTCCAGGATCAGCGCGCCGGCCCGCCAGCCCGCCTCCGTCCGGGCGCAGGCGAGGCGGACGCTGCACTGGATCTGCTCGCTGGTTTCGAAGTAGTGCAGCGCCATGTCGGCGAGGCTGTCGCCTTCGATGGCGACGATGCCCTGGTGCCGCTCGCGGTCCGGGCCTTGGTCCACGCTGAACGCCAGGTAGCCCTGGCCGAGCAGGGCGGCGGCGGAGGGCACGCTGTCGCTCGCCAGCAGGGCGGCGAGGCGGTCGGGTTCGGCCCGGGCATAGCCGCGCAGCGCGCCGGATTCGGTGCAGTCGGCCAGCAGCATCGGCACCGCGCCGTCGCCCTTGGCTTGCAGGCTGAAGCTGCCCTGGAACTTCAGCGCCGTCGCCAGCGCCGCCGCCAGCGCCAGGGCTTGGCCGGACAGGGCGGTGACGGCATCGTGGTTCTTGTGCCGGGTCAGCAACGCGTCGGCGAGCGGGCCGAGCCGCACGAGGCGCCCACGCACCGGCTGGCCAGATAAGTGGAAGGGAGTGACGCCGCGGGGCACGACGATGTCGGGCACGTCCGGGCGGGCGCTGTCCAGGAAAGCAGGGGTCGATGTCATGCGCCCTACATAGGGAGCGGCCCGGCCCCCGTGAACCTGCCGCGGGCCAGCGATGCGACGTGGGCCATGTTTTGGGGGGAGGGGTCATGGCGAGCCGGGCAATGGAAACCAGTGATGCCGCGGCCGTCGCCGCGTTGATCCGCGCCGCCTTCGGCGCGATCCCGGCGCTCGACCCCCGGCCCAGCGCACTGCGGGAAACCGAGGCGAGTATCCTGGCGCATTTGGCCGCAGGCGGCGGCGGGGCGGTGATCACGCAAGCCGAACTGGTTGCCGCCGTGCTGTGGTCGGAGAAGGACGGCGGCCTTTACCTCGGCCGGCTCGCCACCGCGCCGCGCTGCCAGGGCCAGAGGCTGGCCACCGAACTCGTGCGCGCCGCGGAGGCCGAAGCGCGGCGGCGCGGCCTGCCGCGGCTGCACCTCGGCGTGCGGCTCGCCTTGCCCGGCAACCGGCGCCTGTTTGCCCGGCTAGGCTTCACCGAAACGGTGCAGCACGCGCACCCGGGCCACAGCGAGCCGACCTGGACGGAAGCCGAGAAGTGGCTGGTCATGGCACCACCGCCAGGAACAGGAACACCGCCAGGATCACCAGATGCACCGCCCCTTGCAGCACCGTCGTCCGCCCGGTCCCGAGCGTCAGGACGCTGACCAGCAGCGTCAACCCCAGCAGCACCTCCTCCTTCTGGCCAAGCCCCAGGGTCAACGGCGTGCCCAGCACGACCGACACCGCGGCGACCGCTGGGATGGTCAGCCCGATGCTGGCGAGCGCCGAGCCGAGGGCGAGGTTGAGGCTGGTCTGCAGCCGGTTGGCCTGCGCCGCGCGCAGGGCGGCCAAGGCCTCCGGCAGCAGCACCAAGGCCGCGATCACCACGCCGATCACCGGCTTCGGCGCCCCCGCCCAATCCAGCCCGGCCTCCATGGCGGGGGACAGCGACTTCGCCAATCCCACCACGGCCACGAGCGCCACGACCAGCAGCATCGCGCTCAACAGGGCCGCCCGGGTCGAGGGCGGCGCCTCGTGCGCGTCGTGCGCCCCTTTTTCCAGGAAATCACCGGGATGCCGGACCGTTTGCACGAACACGAACACGCCGTACAGCACCAGCGACACGACGCCCACGAAGGCCAACTGCGACGGGGTGAACACCGGACCCGGCGTGGTGATAGTGAAGTTTGGCAGCACGAGCGTCAGCGTGGTCAGCGCCGTCAGCACCGCCAACGCGCCGCTCGCGCCCTGCAACTGGAACCCCTGCGCCCGGTGCTGCATGCCGCCGGCCAGCAGGCACATGCCCACGACGCCGTTGCACACCAGCATCACCGCCGCGAACACCGTGTCCCGCGCCAGCGCCGCCTTCTCGGGTCCGCCGCCCAGCATCATGGACACCACCAGCGCCACCTCGATCACCGTGACGGCGACGGCCAGCACCAAGGTGCCGAACGGCTCGCCGACCCGGTGCGCCACCAGTTCGGCATGGTAAACGGCGGCGAACACCGTGGCGACCAGCGCTACCGAGGCGGCGGCGGTCAGCGGGGCGTTCAACCCCGCCAATACCGCCCCGGCCAGCGCTGCCCATGCGGCGAGTGGCCAAAACCAAGCCCACCAGGGCATCCGTGAGGTGCTCATGCTGCCGAGGCCCGCGCCGTCCTAGCTGTCCTCGGCGATCTCCGCTTCGAGCGCCTCAAGCCGCCGGTCAAGCTGCGCCAGCGCGTCGCCGTCCAGTCCGAGTTCGGTCAGCATGTGGTGCAGCGCGGTCCGGCAGCCGTTGAACTCGGCCCCCATCATGTCGGACGGCGCACCCGGGGTCTTTCGGCGGCCGAGACAGGCGCCGTAGGCCTCCCGCGCGGGGCCGGCGCTGTCCGGCAAGCCGGCGAACGCCTCGTCCAATCGCTGTTCGACCCAGCCCGGCGTTGCAGCGATCTCCTCGGTCAACGCGCGGCTCCCAGCGCCCAGGCCAGCACGCCCTTTTGCGCATGCAGCCGGTTCTCGGCGCCGTCGAACACCACGGATTGCGGGCCGTCGATCACTTCCGCCGTGACTTCCTCGCCGCGATGGGCCGGCAGACAGTGCATGAAGACCGCATCCGGCGCCGCCTGCGCCATCAGCGCCGGGGTGACGCAAAAGGGCGCCAGCAGGTTGTGCCGGCTCTCGTTCGGGTCGTCCGCCATGCTGACCCAGGCGTCCGTCACCACGCAGCGGGCGCCGCGGACCGCCTCGGCCGGGTCGGCGAACACCTCGATGCGCGCCCCGGCCGCGCGTGCCCAGTCGATCAGGGCCTGCGGCGGGCGCAGGATTTCGGGCGTCGCCAGGCGCAGGGTGAAGCCGAAGCGCACCGCCGCCTCGATCCAACTGCTGAGCACGTTGTTGCCATCGCCGCTCCAGGCCACGACCTGCCCGGCAATTGGCCCACGGTGCTCCTCGAACGTCATCACGTCCGCCATGATCTGGCAGGGGTGGCTGCGGTTGGTGAGGCCGTTGATCACCGGCACCGTCGCATGGGCCGCCATCTCATGCAGCTTGGCGGCGTCGTCGGTGCGCAGCATGATCGCGTCCACGTAGCGGGACAGCACCCGGGCGGTGTCGGCC
>CAXTUQ010000104.1:265-13033 GCA_964247405.1 uncultured Acetobacteraceae bacterium | reverse complement strand
CCCTATGACCGCCCGCCCCGACAAGCCTTGGACGAAACGCCAGCCGAGGTCCGCGCAGCGTGGCGCAACCGCTATCTCGCGGAGGCTGGGCAGGTGAGGCTATGTGTCCTGTTAACAGAGAACAGGGAGCAGGACAGGCTTGCCCGGGTCAAAAAACACGGCGTCCCGGACGGGACGACGCGGCCGTTGCCCACACCTTCCGCGATCAAGCTACTGACCGCCGCACGCCCTGAACACGACCATGAAGTCGGGAAACGGTGGGGTCACGCTGGACAGGGCGCGATACTCTGCCTTGACGTAATCAAGGTCGCCGTAGGTCGCCGCCGTCCAAGGGCCTGCAAGAACCCGGCGATGCTGTTCGTCCAGCGTCTCTCTCCACGCCGCGGCCACATCCTGAGCGGAGGACCACCTTGCCACGTCGGCCTGGAATTGCGCCGACGCCTTCCTGCATTCGGCAAGCGACCTGCTCTCCTCGGCGGTAGGCAGCGTGCTGCTCTCCTTGCCGGCAATCCGGCCTGTCGGAAGCTGCACCCAAACGGCGACCGCGGCGACGGCCAGCGTGCCGCCAACGACTGGACCGGCCAAGCATGTCCTCATACGCCCCTCCTCATCCGTCGCCGCATCCAAGCGCATCCGGACTGATCGAGTTCTCGTCTGGAAGGACTTGCCGCAACACGTTACGCCGCGCAGCCCATTCTCGCCCTATCCAGGCGCGTCCTTCTCGCGTCCCTGCCGGTCGGGCCGGTGCGCGGCGCAGTACCAGCATCCAGGCTGGCCGATGGACAGGTCCACGTCGTAGCCCCAAGCGCCCCAGACCCCGCAAACGAGGAGTCAAGGGTGGGCATGGTCAGAGATGGCGGGCTGGGCTGCTGCACGGTGTCTGACTCCTCGTCGGCATCGCCGCAAGCGTCGTCGAGGCGGACGCGAGTGCAAACCGGCCGGGTTTCCAGGACGCCACCGGCGCTGGATGCTTGGCTTGGCGCACGGAGCCAGCCACACTGAACCGCATGTCCGACCTCTCGCCTCCCGCCGGCGGTCCCGCGCCCCCTGGGCACCCGCGCTACGACCGCCCACCCCAGCAAGCCTTGGACGAAATGCCAGCCGAAGTCCGGGCGGCGTGGCGCAACCGCTACCTCGCGGAGGCCGAGGCCGAGCTTCGGGTGCAGGCCCTGCTCGACCGCGCCGAGGCGGCACTCCGCTCCGCCGGCACACCATCGACGATCAGGACGCTGTGGATCGCGCTTGCCGACCCAGCGCAAACGCTGCGCGTTTCGCAGAGGCCGGGAGGTCGGGCGACGCCGACCTGCGCGCCGCCGCCGCCCTGGCCGGCATGGCGATGGGATTGCGGCCCTCCTGACGGACGTGAGGCCGTATGGCCAGAGGTCGGCTTTGCGCCGCATTTCGGACATCAAGCTACTTACGTCGGCTGCCGGGAAGCGGACGTTCAAATCAGAGGCTGCGCGGCGGTCAAGTCACTTACGATGCACGCTCGGCCTCGCATCGCCGCAACCGACCACCACCCGCATCCGGCAGCCAAACCGGCGTCAACTTCTGATCCGCAGTGCCTGCACCAGAAGGGCAAAGGCGGGCGTGGGCTGGCGACCGGAAGGATAGTAGAGATGATAGCCGGGATAAGGCGGACACCAATCGGCCAACACCCGGATGAGCCTGCCGTCGGCGAGGTGCTCCTGCACGCTGTCTTCGGGCAGGTATGCCAGCCCGAAGCCCGCCACAGCTGCGTCTCGCATGGGAGCGCTTCCGTTGAACGTGAGCTGTCCCTCGACCCTCACGCGCACCTCACGCCCTTTTTTCTCGAACTCCCAGGCATAGAGGCCGCCATGCGTCGGAAGTCGCAGGTTGATGCAAGTGTGGTTCGTCAGGTCCTGAGGTGTTCGCGGCTTCGGGCGGTTGTCGAAGTAGGACGGTGCGCCGACGACGGCCGAGCGCAGGTTGGGCCCAATGCGCACGGCGACCATGTCCTTCGCGACCATTTCGCCCGATCGAATGCCCGCGTCCAGTCCCGCGGACGCGATGTCGGTCAGGCCGTAGTCGATGACGACCTCGACCCTGATGTCCGGGTACTCCGGCAGGAGACGCTCCAGCCCCGGCCACAGCACCGAACGCACCGCATGATCGTGCGCGGTGATGCGGATCGTACCTGACGGCCTGTCCCGAAGCGAACTGAGCGAAGCCAGCTCCGCTTCGATCTCGTCGAATCTCGGGCCAGCGGCCCTGAGGAGGCGTTCGCCCGCTTCCGTCGGGGACACGCTGCGCGTCGTGCGCGTGAGCAGCCTCAGGCCGAGCCGGGTTTCGAGCGCCCGGACCGTCTGGCTCAACGCGGATTGCGAAACCCCAAGCTGGGCCGCCGCCCGTGTGAAACTCCGCTCGCGGGCGACGACGAGGAACGCTGCTATGTCGTCAAGGCTGTGGCCCGGCATTGATTACCCGCACTTCTAGGTCCTTGCAGATAATAGCGGCTAATCGCTGCCATCCAAACACCCTACATGCTGCGTCCAGAGATCGGGCCACCCAGCGCGAACCGTGATTGGGAGCGTCAAGAGCGACGGAGATGAGAGATGGAGATCAAGCGGGCAGGCAGTGAGCCATCCGGCAAGGGGCCGGCGGACTGGTTCACAGGGACGGTGCGCATCGACCCGCTGTTCACGGCGCCCGATCCGGCCCGGGTCGGCGGCGCGCTCGTCACCTTCGAGCCGGGCGCCCGCACCGCCTGGCATACCCATCCGTTCGGCCAGACGCTGATCGTGACCGCCGGGTGCGGCTGGGTGCGGCGCGAGGGCGGGCCGATCGAGGAGATCCGGCCGGGTGACGTCGTGTGGTTCGCGCCGGGCGAGAAGCACTGGCACGGCGCCTCGCCCACCACGGCGATGAGCCATATCGCGATCCAGGAGCGGTTGAACGGCTCGCCCGTGGAGTGGATGGAGCAAGTCAGCGACGAGCAGTACCGGCGCTGATCGCGCTTGCACCCAAGTATGCCGGGACGACCGACGGGAGACGGGCCATGCCGCACGTCATGCTCAAACTGCGGTCCGGGCGAACGGACGCGCAGAAGACCGCCATCGCCGAAGAGCTCACGAAAGCACTCGTCGTCACCGCCGAATGCACGGAGGACGCCGTGTCGGTCAGCATCGAGGACGTCGAGGCTGAAGACTGGATCGAAGCGGTCTACAAGCCGGACATCATCGCTCGACCCGGCACGCTCTACAAGAAACCGGGATACGATCCGCTTTGAGCGATCGGGTTCCGGCGTACAGCAAGATCAAAGGCGGAACACCATGACACCGACATATGATTTCAAAGGCCAGGTCGCCCTTGTCACGGGTGCCAGTTCCGGGATGGGACTGGCGACGGCACGGGCTTTCGCCGAGGCCGGCGCCGCCGTCGTGCTGGCCGACGTCAACGAGCGGGCACTGCAGCAGGCGAGCGGGGCGCTGAACGAGGCGGGCCACCGCACCATCGCCGTGACCTGCAACGTGGCCGACGAAGCGCAGGCGGCGGCGATGGTGGCGCGCACCGTCCACGAGTTCGGCCGGCTCGACATGGCCTACAACAACGCCGGCATCCTGGGCCCGATGGGCGACATCGCCGACGAAACAGCGGACGGGTTCGACGAGGTCCACGCCGTGAACCTGCGCGGCATCTGGACCTGCGTGAAGCACGAACTGCTGCAGATGCGGAAGCAGGGCAGCGGCGCCATCGTCAACTGCTCCTCGCTCGGCGGGCTGGTGGGGCTGCCGGGCCGCGCGGCCTACCACTCCAGCAAGCATGGCGTGATCGGCCTGACCAAGAGCGCCGCCCTGGACTACGCGGCGAAAGGCATCCGGGTGAACGCCATCTGCCCCGGCTGCATCGACACGCCGATGGGCGATGCGATCGACCCGGCGGCCATGAAGGAGTTCCTGAAGGACCAGCCGATCGGCCGCATGGGGCGCTCGGAGGAGGTCGCGGCGGCGGTGCTGTGGCTGTGCAGCCCCGGCGCCAGCTTCGTGCTCGGCGTGGCGCTGCCGGTCGATGGCGGCTTCACTGCCCATTGATGCCGTGAGCGTGGCGGGGCACCCGGCCGGTGCGGCTCAGGCCCAGGCGGAGGGGCAGGGCTGGCGGGTGCTCGCCGTGCTGGGCGCGCTGCTGGCGTTCGCTTCGATCTCGACCGACTTCTACCTGCCGGCGCTGCCGACCATGGCGGCGTCGCTGCGCTCGGACCCGGGCACGGTCGAGTTCACCATCTCCGGCTACCTGTTCGGGTTCAGCCTGGGGCAGTTGCTCTGGGGCCCGATCGGCGACCGGTATGGCCGTCGGGCGCCGGTCGCCGTGGGGCTCGTGCTGTTCGTGATCGGCTCGGCGGGGTGCGCCCTGTCGGGAAGCGCCGCCGCCATGATCGGCTGGCGCTTGGTGCAGGCGCTCGGTGCTTGCGCGAGCGTGGTCCTTGCCCGCGCCATCGTGCGGGACCTATACGCTGGCAACCGGGCGGCGCAGGTGATGTCCACGCTGATGACGGTGATGGCGATCGCACCCCTGCTCGGGCCGGTGCTGGGCGGCCAGATCCTGGCGCTTGCGGGCTGGCGGGCGATCTTCTGGACCTTGGTCGGCGTGGGCCTGCTGACGCTCGCTGCCCTGTCCACCTTGCCCGACACGCTCCCGCCGGGCAGGCGCAACACCGAGCCGCTCTGGACCGCGTTCACCCGGTACGGACACCTCCTGCACCAGCGGCGGCTCCTGGGCTTCGCGGGGATCGCCGGCTGCTTCTTCGGCGGCACCTTCGCCTACATCGCCGGGTCGCCCTTCGCCTACATCACCTACCACCGCCTGCCACCGCAGTATTACGGGCTGCTGTTCGGCGCCGGCATCGTGGGGCTGATGGCGATGAACCTGGTCAACGCCCGGCTGGTGATGCGCCTGGGCAGCGAGCGGCTGCTGCTGGCGGGCAATTGGCTGGCTGGCCTGGCCGGCATGGCCCTGGCCGTGGACGCTTGGACGGGGGGGGGCGGGCTGGCCGGGCTGGTGGCGCCGATGTTCCTCTTCGTGTCGGCGACGGGCCTGATCTCCGCCAACGCGGTGGCGGGCGCGCTGGCCGAACATCCGGACCAGGCCGGCGCCGTCTCCGCGCTGTTCGGCACGATCCAGTATGGCACGGGCATCCTGGGTTCGGCGCTGGTCGGGGTGCTGGCCGACGGCACCCCATGGCCGATGGGCCTCACGGTCGGGATCGCCGGCCTGGGCGGGTTGGCCTGCGCCCGGTCGCTGAAGCCCGCCATTGAGAAGCCACGCTTCTAGGTCCTTGCAAGACTGAGCATCTAATCGTGCGGAGCCGCAGGTTCTACCCTTCCTGGCCAAGATCATCACAGAGCAGCAGGACGGATCATGATCGAGTTCGACTTCAGGGACGCCTCCGTCGCCGTGACGGGGGCAGGGTCCGGCATCGGGCTGGCCATCGTGCAGGCCTTCCACGCGGCGGGCGCCCGGGTGGCGCTGGGCGACCTGCACGCCGAGACGGTCGAGCGGGCGGCGGCCGGGCTGGGCGGCGAGCGGGTGTTCGCCAGCGCGCTCGACGTGCGCGACGAGGCCTCGGTGCAGGGCTTCTTCGCCGCTGCCGAGCGGGCGCTGGGGCCGATGACGGTGGCGGTGGCCAATGCCGGCGTGTTCCCGAACTGCCCCGTGGTCGACATGCCGGTCGAGGAATGGGACCGCGTGATCGAGACCAACCTGCGCGGCACATTCCTGACCTGCCAGGAAGCGGCGCGGCGCATGGTGGCGGGCGGGCGGCACGGCAAGATCATCACCATGTCCTCCGGCGCCCACGCCAGCGCCCGGCTGGGCGGCTCGCATTACTGCGCGTCCAAGGCGGGGATCGTGATGTTCACCAAGGTGCTTGCGATGGAGCTGGCGCCCAAGGGCATCAACGTGAACTGCATCGCGCCAGGCTACATCGACACCCGGCCGGGCGACCCGACCAAGGATCCGGACTTCCAGGGTGCGATGCTGCGCAACATCCCCTGGGGGCGGTTCGGCACCCCGGCGGAGATCGCGCAATCCACGCTGTTCCTGGCGTCGCCGGGTTCGGACTACGTGACGGGCGAGGTCCTCGCCGTGAACGGCGGTGCCTTCGCCGGCCGGGCGTATCTGCCGCTGAACAAGCCCAAGCCGCGCTGACCGCCGACGTGCTGCCGGCGGGGGCTCACGCCACCTCCGGCAGCCGGTCCAAGACCTTGTCCAGCGTCACGGGATAATCCCGCACGCGGGCGCCGGTCGCGTTGTACACCGCGTTGGCGATCGCCGCGGCGACCCCGCACAGCCCCACTTCGCCCACGCCCTTCGCCTTCATCGGTGACATGGTGGGGTCGCTCTCCTCCAGGAAAATGACATCCTGGTGCGGGATGTCGGCGTGGACAGGGACCTCGTAGCCCGCCATGTCGTGGTTGACGAAGAAGCCGCGCCGCGTGTCCAGCGCAAGGTCCTCCATCAGCGCCGCGCCGGCTCCCATCGTCATCGCGCCGATCACCTGGCTGCGGGCCGACTTCGGGTTGAGGATGCGCCCCGACGCGCAGACCGCCAGCATGCGGCGCAGGCGGATCTCTCCCGTCGCCGCGTGGACGCCCACTTCGACGAAGTGCGCACCGAAGGTCTGCTGCGAATACTGCTTGGACAGGGTGCCGTAGGTGATCTCGTCCTCGGCCACCAGAGCCTTCGCGGCAGCCGCCTGGGCGAGCGGCACGCGCAAGGTGCCGGCCTGCACGTGGCCGTCCGCGAACGCCGCGTCGCCGGAGTTGAAGCCCAGCGCCTGCGCCACCGCCTCGCGCAGCTTCATGCAGGCGGCATAGACGCCCGAGGTCGCGGACGCGGCACCGATCTGCCCGCCCGAACCCGGCGTCATCGGGAGCTGCGAATCACCCATGCGCACCGCCACCCGGTCCAGCCCCACGCCCATGATCTCCGCCACCGTCTGGGCGAGGATGGTGTAGCTGCCGGTGCCGACATCGGTCATGTCGCTCTCGACGGTGATGACGCCCTCGCTGTCCAGCGTCACCCGCGCCGCCGATTTCGATACGCCGGCGCTGCGGATCGCGCCTGCCACGCCCATGCCGACCAGCCATTCGCCCTCGCGCACCTGCCCGGGCCGCGCCTGCCGCCGGGCCCAGCCGAAGCGCTCGGCGCCGACCTGCAGGCACTTCACGAGCTGGCGCTGGGAGAACGGCCGCTTCGGGTCCTCCGGGTCCACCTGCGTGTCGTTGATGATGCGGAACTGCACCGGGTCGAGGCCCAGCTTCTCCGCCATCTCGTCCATCGCGACCTCGAGCGCCATCTGCCCCGTCGCCTCGCCGGGCGCGCGCATCGAGCTGCCCTCGGCCAGGTTGAGCACGGCGAAGCGCAGATGCGTCATCCGGTTCGCCCCGGCGTAGAGCTGCCGCGTGGAGGTGGTGGCCGGCTCGTAGCGGGCGCCCGGCAGGTTGCCGGACCAGCTCTCGTGGCCGATGGCGGTGATGGCGCCGTCCTTCGTGGCGCCGATGCGGATGCGCTGGATGGTGGCCGCCCGGCGCGTGGTGTTGTTGGCCATCAGCGGCCGGGTCAGCGCCACCTTCACCGGGCGTCGCACCACCCGCGCGGCCAGCGCCGCAGCGACGGTGTCCGACAGGATCGAGCCCTTGCCGCCGAAGCTGCCGCCGATGAACGGCGCGATGATGCGGATGGACTGCGGCTGGATGCCCAGGATGCGGGCGAGGTCGCGCACCCCCCAACTCATGTGCTGGATCGGGCTCCAGCAGACGAGCTGGTCACCCTGCCATAGGGCCACCGTGGCGTGGGGTTCCATCATCGCGTGGGTCTGGTCGGGCGTGCTGTAGGTGGCGTCGAGCTGCACCGGGGCGGCCGCGAAGGCGCCCTCGAAGTCTCCGGTCGCCGTGACCGGCGGGTGGTTGAACTGGTCCGGCTCCGCGGTGGCGGCGGTGGGCTTGGCGGCCGCGATGTCGTAGGTGCCGGGGGCGGCGTCGTAGGTGACGCGCAGCAGGGCCGCCCCGGCGCGCGCCTGCTCGAACGTCTCGGCCACGACGATGGCGATCGCCTGGTGGTAGTGGTCGATCTCCGGCCCGGCGAGCTGCCGGTCGATGTAGAACGCGCCCGTGCCGAGCTTGCCGGCACTGGCCGCCGTGATCACGCCCAGCACGCCGGGTGCGGCCTTGGCTGCGGAGTCGTCGAGCGCGGCGATGCGGCCCTTGGCGACGCCGGCACCCAGGATGAAGCCGTAGGCGGGTCGGACGGGCAGGCCCTTGTGCTCGTAGGCATAGGGCGCCGTGCCGGTGGTCTTGAGCGGGCCGTCGATGCGGTCGGTGGCCTGGCCGAGGGTCTTGAGCTGGTCGGTCGGGTTGGGACCGGCGGGAACGTCGAACTTCATGCGCTTGCTCCTTGGCGGCGCTATTCGGGAACCGTCACGCGAGCTGCGGCAGGTGGTCGAGCAGCTTGTCGAGGGTGACGGGGTAGTCGCGCACGCGCATCCCCGTCGCATTGTAGACGGCGTTGGAGATGGCGGCGCCGACGCCGCAAAGGCCGAGCTCGCCCACGCCTTTGGCCTTCATGGGCGACGAGATCGGGTCAACCTCCTCCAGGAAGATCACCTCCTGGTGCGGGATGTCGGCGTGCACCGGCACCTCGTAGCCCGCCAGGTCGTGGTTGACGAAGAAGCCGCGCCGCGTGTCCACGGCGAGTTCCTCCATCAGCGCCGCGCCGACGCCCATGGTCATGGCGCCGATCACCTGGCTGCGGGCCGATTTCGGGTTGAGGATGCGCCCCGACGCACAGACCGCCAGCATGCGGCGGATGCGGATCTCGCCCGTCGCCGCGTGGACGCCCACTTCGACGAAGTGCGCACCGAAGGTGGATTGCTGGTAGGTCTTGGCCAGGTCCGCGAACTCGATCCTGTCCTCGGCGGACATTCCGGCCTCGCCGCAGGCCTCGGCCAGCGACACGCTGCGTCCGCCGGCGCTGACCATGCCATCCTTGAACACCACATCCGTCGTGTTGAAGCCGAGCTTCTGCGCCACAGCATCCCGCAGCTTGGCGCAGGCGGCATACACGCCGGAGGTCGAGCTATTGGCGCCGAACTGCCCCCCGGAGCCGCAGGATGCGGGGAAGGACGAATCGCCCAGCCGCACCACCACCCGGTCGAGCGGCACGCCCATCATCTCCGCCGCCGTCTGGGCGATGATGGTGTAGGACCCGGTGCCGATGTCTGTCATGTCGGTCTCGACCGTGATGACGCCCTGCCCGTCCAGCCGGACCCGCGCGCCCGAGTTCACCAGCAGGTTGTTGCGGAAGGCAGCGGCCATGCCCATGCCCACCATCCACGCGCCGTTGCGGCGCTGGGCCGGGCGGGGGGAGCGCTGGTTCCAACCGAAATGCTCGGCCCCCGTGCGGAGGCACTGCACGAGTGGGCGTAGCGAGAAGTGCCGATCCGGGTGTTCAGGATCGACCTGGGTATCGTTGATGATGCGGAACTGCACCGGGTCGAGGCCCAACCGTTCCGCCATCTCGTCCATGGCGATTTCGAGCGCCATCAGGCCGGACGCCTCGCCGGGCGCGCGCATGGCGTTGCCCTCGGGCAGGTCCAGCGAGGCAAGCCGCATGGATGTCATGCGGTTGGCGCCGGCATACAGCAGGCGGGTCTGCTCGACGGCCTCCTCCGGCCGTCCGCCTGGCAGGTTGCCGCTCCAGGACTCGTGGCCGATGGCGGTGATGGTGCCGTCGGGCGTGGCGCCGATCCGGATGCGCTGGATGGTCGCCGGCCGGTGCGCCGTGTTGTTGGCGATCTGGGGCCGGGTCAGCGCGACCTTCACCGGGCGCCCCGCCGCCCGTGCGCCAAGGGCGGCCAGGACGGCATCGGCGCGGAGGAACAGCTTGCTGCCGAACCCGCCGCCGATGAACGGCGCGAGCAGGCGCACCTTCTCCCGCGGAATGCCGAGCGTGGTCGCGAGGTCGCCCGCCCACCAGTTCACCATCTGGCTGGATGACCAGATGGTCAGCTCGTCGCCCTGCCATACCGCCGTCGAGGCATGTGGCTCCATCATGGCATGGCTCTGGTCAGGCGTGGTGTAAGTCTCGTCCAGCTTCACGGGAGCCGCAGCGTAGGCCGCGTCGAACTGTCCGACGGCGGTGTCCGGCACGCCGCGCTCGGGCTTTACCGCCCCAGTCCGTGCGGCCGCGAGGTCGAAGGAGCCCGGCGTCTCCTGGTAGCGGATGCGGACCAGCGCGGCCGCGGCGCGCGCCGCCTCGAACGTCTCCGCCACCACCAGCGCTACAGCTTGATGGTAGTGCTCGATCTCAGGACCCCCGAGCAGGCTTGCGGCGTTGCGCGGTCCCTTGCCGAGCTTGCCGGCATTCCGCGCGGTCACGATGGCAAGCACCCTCGGCGAGGCCTTCGCGTCGGCAAGGTCCATGCCCACGATGCGGCCCTTGGCGATCGCCGATCCGATCACGATGCCATAGGCTGCATCCGGGACAGCATTCTGGTGCTCGTAGGCGTAGCGCGCCTGTCCCGTGGTCTTGAACGGGCCGTCGATGCGGTCGGTGCTCCGGCCGATGACGGCGAGCTGGTCGATCGGGTTGGCCGCCGCCGGCGTGTCGAAGCGCATGGCTCAGGCCTTCGCTTCGGTCAAAACCGTGCCGAGGGTGCGTTCCACCAGGGTAAGCTTGAACGCGTTTGCCGGCGTGGGGCGAGCGCCCGCCATCAACTCGGCCGTGAACGGCTTGGCGCCCCGGGGCAGGGCCGCTTCCGCCGACTCCGCCCGCCAGGGCTTGTGGGCCACGCCGCCGACCGCCACGCGGCCCGATCCGTCCGGCCGCACGATCGCGGCCACCGAAACCAGCGCGAAGGCATACGACGCGCGGTCGCGGACCTTGCGATAGAACTGCTTCCCCCCAGCCGGCGGCGGCAGCGTGACCGCCGTGATCAGCTCCCCCGGTTCCAGCACGGTCTCGACCTGCGGCGTGTCGCCAGGCAGACGGTGGAACCCGGCGATCGGGATGCGGCGCGTTGTCGCGTCCGGCTTCACGGTTTCGACGGTCGCGTCCAGCACGCGCATCGCCACCGCCATGTCGCTCGGGTGGGTGGCGATGCACTGGTCGCTGCTGCCGATCACGGCGAGCTGCCGGCTGACCCCGCCAACCGCGGCACAGCCGCTGCCGGGCTGGCGTTTGTTGCAGGGTTGGTTGGTGTCGTAGAAATACGGGCAGCGTGTGCGCTGCAGCAGGTTGCCGGCGGTGGTGGCCTTGTTGCGCAGCTGGCCCGACGCGCCGGCCAGCAGCGCGCGCGATAGCACGGCGTAGTCGCTTCGCACGCGCGCATCCGCCGCCAGATCGGTGTTGCGCACCAGCGCGCCGATGCGCATCCCACCGTCCGGCGTGGCCTCGATGCGGTCGAGCGACAGGCCATTCACGTCGATCAAATGCACCGGGGTCTCGATCTGCAGCTTCATCAGATCGAGGAGGTTGGTGCCGCCGGCGATGAACCGGGCACCATCAGCTCTCGCGGCAGCGGCGGCCTGCGCCGGGCTGGTCGCGCGCTCGTAGGTGAAGGGCCTCATGCCGCCTCTCCCGCCGCTTCGGTCATCGCTTCAAGGATGTTGGAGTAGGCGCCACAGCGGCAGATGTTGCCGCTCATCCGCTCCCGCATTTCCTCGTTGCTCGCCTGGGGCGCCGCCGTCAGGTCGGCCGTGACGTGACTCGGGATGCCGGCCTTGATTTCCGCCAGCACGCTCACCGCCGAGCAGATCTGCCCAGGCGTGCAGTAGCCGCACTGATAGCCGTCATGCTTGATGAAGGCAGCCTGCATGGGATGAAGGCTGTCCGGCGTACCCAGCCCTTCCACCGTGGTCACCTCCTCACCCTGGTGCATGACGGCAAGGGTCAAGCAGGAGTTGATTCGGCGGCCGTCGACGATCACCGTACAGGCGCCGCACTGGCCGTGATCACAGCCCTTCTTGGTGCCTGTCAGCTGCAGGTGCTCGCGCAACGCGTCCAGCAGGGTTGTCCGGGTGTCGAGGTCGAAGGTCCTCACCTGGCCGTTCACCCGCAGGGCCACGGGCATGGTCGTGATCGCATCGGACGCATTCCCCGCCGATGCCATCGCGGTGGACTGCGCTCGTGCGCCGGACATCACAGATCCGGCCGCAACTGAAGCGGCCGCACCGATCATCAGGTCACGCCGGCGAAGTTCTGGGTCGATCGCTCTGCTCACGGTTTAACCCTTTCAAATGCAGCGCTCACTCCGCCCACCGAGGACTCAGGATGCGCAGCAGGCAATTTCAACGCTGGGCTAAGCTAAGCGGACTGCAGAGTCCTGATTAGACTGTGGAATCTGCATGGAGTTAGAAGTTTTGCTTCTAAATCGCCCGTGCATGTGACGCGGACGGCTTCGCTCGAAACATTAGGCTCTCCAACTGAGTGCTGGCGTTACCCGCCCCGACCCTCCGGAAGCCACCCCGGTAGGCTGTGAACCGTCCTTTGTAAGGCAGAGGGCATGACATACGACGGCAATGAGTGAAGCTGCCTGCGGATGTTGGCCTTCTACCTCCGCCTTCTCCGAAGCAAATCGTCCGGAGGCGGCCAGCTCCGGTCAGTCACGCTGCAGCTACGAAGCACCGCTTTGCCCCGACTGCTCACAGGCGCAAGCCGCGCCCCCTATCTGAAATCCCGGGTGGGCACTTTGATGCCGGACGGGCGTGCGTTCGGACCATCGACGTCGCAGGCCGCATGGCTGCTTGGCCC
>CAXTUQ010000104.1:0-255 GCA_964247405.1 uncultured Acetobacteraceae bacterium | reverse complement strand
CCATCCCCGTCCCGCCCGGCCACGCTGCGCAGCAGGTCCGACAGGTCCTCCAGCCGGTCGGCGACCACGTGTATCACCTCGCCCTCGCGCTGCACCCGTCCGTGGCAGGCCAGCATCCCGGCCGTGAGCACCAGGCGGCGCTGCCGAGCATAGCGGTCGGGCCAGAGCACCAGGTTCGCCACCCCCGTCTCGTCCTCCACCGTGATGAACATCACCCCCTTGGCCGAACCCGGCTTCTGCCGCACCAGCACGATC